>DATFGV010000358.1:0-12409 GCA_035249115.1 Vineibacter sp. | reverse complement strand
GGTCCTTGATCGCGGCGACCGCATCGGTTTTGGAGGGATCGACCACTGTGTCGGCGCCGAACTCGCGGGCGCGCGCCAGCCGCTCCGGGCTGACGTCCAGCGCGATCACCCGCGCGCCCATGGCGGCTGCGAGCTGGGTCGCCGACAGGCCGACGGGTCCCTGGCCGAAGATCGCGATGGTGTCGCGGCCGGAAAGGTTGATCCTTTGCAACGCGCCGTAGGCCGTGCCGGTACCGCAGGAGATCGCAGCACCAGTCTCGTAGGACAAGGCGTCGGGCAGCGGCACCAGGGTGCTGGCCGGCACTTTAATATAAGGCGCGTGCCCGCCATGGCCGGTGGCGCCATAGACGATCATGCCGCCCTTGGTGCAGAGCTGCGTCCAACCCACCAGGCAATGCTGGCAGACGCCGCAGCCCTTGTAGTGGTGGACCATCACGCGAGCACCGCGACGCGCCATCGATTCCGGCACGCCGGCGCCAATCTCCGCCACCACGCCGCACGGCTCGTGGCCGGCAATGACCGGACCGGTCAGGGTGCCGAGCCCCAGGGCCGCCGCGCCGGCCGGGCCCTTGGGGGCGCGATAGTATTTCAGGTCGGTGCCGCATATGCCCGATGCCTTCATCTCCAGCACCACCTCGCCGGGGCCCGGCGTCGGATCGGCGAACTCCATGAATTCCATCTCGCGATCACCGGTGAACACGACGGCGCGCATGATCGTCCTCCCTGGATTGCCGGCTGGTGGCGTTGCAGCGAACCCGATCCTACAAGGTCACGCCGCCGTCGACATGGATGGTCTGGCCGGTGATGTAGGCCGCGCCTGGACCGCACAGGAAGGCGATGGCGGCCGCGACCTCGTCCGGCTTGCCGAAGCGGCCGATCGGCACGACGCGCTCCATCTCGACCTTGCGTCCGGCCGCCAGCGCCACGTGCGCGCCCGGATCCTTCTCGATGAAGCCCGGCGCGATGCAGTTCACCGTCACACCGTGCGCCGCCATCTGCACGGCGAAGGCGCGCGCCATCGCCTCGATGCCGCCCTTGGCGGCGGCGGTAGCGGCGAACACGGGGAGGCCGCGGCCCATGGCATGGGCGACGAATGACGAGACCGCGACGACGCGTCCGTCGCGCGCCTTCTCCAGCCACGGCCGCGCCGCCAGCAGCAGGTCGAAGAACGCGTTCTGCATCGCCGCCATCGAGGCGTCGTAGCCGGGCCGATCGAGCTCGCCGATCGGCCGGCGGTCGGCGAAGCCGGCGTTGCTGACCAGCGCGTCGAGGCGGCCGAAACGATCGGTGGTCGCTGCGACCAGGCGCTCGGGGATGCCGGCGGCGGCCAAGTCGCCCTCAACCACCAGCGCCGTGCCGCCCGCCGCCTCGACCGACGCCGCCACCTTGCGCGCCCCCTCGAGGTTGCGCCGGCCGTGTACCGCGATCGCCACCCCGGGCGCCGCCAATGCCCGGCAGGTCGCTGCGCCGATTCCCGACGAGGCGCCGGTGACAAGACAGACGCGGGTGATCTCGGGCATGGGGCAGTCCTCCTCGATGGAGAGCTATAGCGCGCGCAACTGCCGGTGAGACATCGACAGGTTTTGTATGTCCAGCCATCGTCCGCCTTCTGGTCGCCGTGGCGCAACAGACGAAACCAAACCAGGCGTCCGGCGCAATGAGGTAGAAACGGACCGGGGCTACCAACACCACGCAGCCGCCGCCTGGCAACCGGCGCAAGGTGTACCGTGGCCGGCAGTCAGTGAGGAAAATCCGTACCATGATCCTTGCATTTTAATGAGCAAACACTCATATTGAATTCTATCGGAGCAGCGTCTGTGATCACCCTTTATGACCTCAAACCCCGCTTCCAGGCGTTGCTGCGTCCATTGGCCGGCGCATTGGTGGCGGCCGGCGTCACCGCCAACCAGGTGACCCTTGCCGCGGCGCTGGGATCGCTGGTGGTCGGCGCCGTCATCGTGCTCGCCGCACCGGCCCGCTGGCCGTTCCTGCTGCTGCCGATCTGGCTGTTCCTGCGCATGGCGCTGAACGCGCTGGACGGCATGCTGGCCCGCGAGTTCGGCCAGAAGAGCCCGCTGGGCGCCTACCTCAACGAAATTTGTGACGTGGTGTCGGACGCGGCGCTCTACTTGCCGCTGGCCGCGATGGCGCCGTTCACGCCGGCGATGGCGGCGCTGGTGGTGTTCCTGGCGGCGCTCAGCGAATTCGCCGGCGTGCTGGGTGTCATGGTCGGCGCCTCACGGCGCTATGACGGGCCGATGGGCAAGAGCGACCGTGCCCTGGTGTTCGGCGCGCTCGGGCTGTGGATCGGCGTCGGTGGCGCGCTGCCCGACTGGCTGGCATGGTTGCTGCCGCTCGTGGCGGCGTTGATCGCGCTCAATATCGTCAACCGCGTGCGCCGCGGTCTCGCGGAAGCCAAATCGTAACGCCGCAAGGGGATCGCATGCGCACGGGCGAAGACAAGACGTTCACGACGCACGACGGCGTCGAGCTGTACTACCGGCACTGGCCGGCGTCCGGCGCGACGCGCGGCGCCGTGCTGCTGTTCCATCGCGGACACGAGCATTCCGGCCGCATGTCGCACCTGGTCGATGAACTCGGCCTGCCCGACTTCGCCTTTTTCGCCTGGGACGCGCGCGGGCATGGCAAGTCGCCCGGCGAACGCGGCTTCAGCCCGAGCTTCGGCACCTCGGTACGCGACGTGCAGACCTTCGTCGACCATATCGCCGCCACGTACGGTATCGCCGTCGAGGACATGGCGGTCGTGGCGCAGAGCGTCGGCGCCGTGCTGGTGTCGACCTGGGCGCACGACTACGCGCCCAAGGTACGCTGCCTGGTGCTGGCCTCGCCCGCGTTCAAGGTGAAGCTCTATGTGCCTTTCGCGCGTCCGGGCCTGAAGCTGCTGGAGACGCTGAAGCCCGGCCGCTTCGTCAACAGTTACGTGAAGGCGAAGTTCCTCACGCACGATGCCGAGCGGATCGCGTCGTTCGAGGCCGATCCGCTGATCACCCGCGCCATTTCGGTCAACATCCTGACAGCGCTCTATGACAACGCCGAACGCGTCGTGGCCGACGCGCGCGCCATTGCCATCCCGACACAGCTGTTGATCTCAGGCGCCGACTGGGTCGTGCACCACGGCCCGCAGCATGAATTCTACGAACGGCTGGGCACGCCGATCAAGGAGCGCCACGTGCTGCCCGGCTTCTACCACGACACCTTGGGTGAGCTCGGCCGTGCGGTCGCCGTAAACCACGCCCGGCGCTTCATCAGCGAGCGCTTCGCCGAACCGTTGCAGCGACCCGACCTGCTGGACGCGCATCGCTGGGGTTTCACCCGCGACGAGGCCGACGCGCTGGCCACGCCGCTGCCGGCGAGTTCGGCACGTGGCCTCTATTGGGCCATGACCCGCGCCTCGATGAAGATCGGCGGCTGGCTGTCGCGCGGCATCAAGCTTGGCCACAAGACCGGCTTCGATTCCGGGTCGACCCTGGACTACGTCTACCGCAATACGCCCGAAGGCCTGGGCCCGCTTGGCCGCCTCGCTGATCGCGCCTATCTCGACTCGATCGGCTGGCGCGGCATCCGCCAGCGCAAGATCCATGTCGAGGAACTGATCCGCGACGCCATGAAGCGCCTGCGCGACGGCGGCCAGCAGGTGCGCATCATGGACATCGCGGCCGGACACGGCCGCTACGTTCTCGAAGCACTGGAGTCTGGCGACCGGCAGCGGCCGGACTCGATCCTGCTGCGCGACTACAGCGATCTCAACGTCGACAGCGGTTCGCGCCTGATCGTCGAGAAGAACCTGATCGATATCGCCCGCTTCGTGAAGGGCGACGCCTTCGACCGCGACGACCTCGCCAGGGTCGAGCCGCGCCCCACCTTGGGCATCGTGTCGGGCCTGTACGAACTGTTTCCCGACAACGCCATGGTGCGGCGTTCGCTCGCAGGCATGGCCGCGGCGGTGCCGCCGGGCGGCTACCTCGTCTATACCGGCCAGCCCTGGCACCCGCAGCTGGAGCTGATCGCCCGGGCGCTCACAAGCCATCGTGCCGGCGCCGCCTGGATCATGCGGCGTCGCACCCAGGCGGAGATGGACCAGCTGGTCGCCGCCGCCGGCTTCTGCAAGCTCGACCAGCGGGTCGACGAATGGGGCATCTTCACCGTGTCGCTGGCGCAGCGCATCGAGGCGCCGTGATCTGGGTTAGCGACATTCTTACGCTCCCCCACGCAGTGGGGGAGATGGCCGAAGGCCAGAGGGGGACCCGACGCGGTATGTCTCACGGAGACACCACGTCGGCTCTCCTCCGCCCCTTCGGGGCACCTCCCCAGCTTCGCTGGGAAGGATGTCTTGAGGAGGGTGTCGCGTGAGCGCGGTGGTCGTCACGTCACCGGCTCGCCCCTGGAAGCGGGCGGCGCTGTGGCTGGCGGTGCTGGCGGTGGTGTTCTACGCCACCTACGGCTTCGCCAACTGGGTGGCGTCGCAGCGCAGCGACGTCGGCGCCGTGGTGTTCGGCTGGGAACGGCACGTGCCGTTCATCGACTGGACCATCTTCCCTTACTGGTCGATCAACGCTTTCTATGCCGTCTCGCTGTTCGTCTGCCGCACCGATCGGGAGCTCGACGTCCACGTCCGCCGCCTGCTGACGGCGCAGGTGATCGCCGTCAGCTGCTTCCTGCTGTTTCCGCTGCGCTTCACCTTCGCCAAGCCGGAGACATCGGGCCTCGCCGGCTTCCTGTTCGACTCGCTGGGCGCCTTCGACAAGCCGTTCAACCAGGCGCCGTCGCTGCACATCGCGCTCACCGTGATCTTGCTGGAGTTTTACGTCCGCCACGCCGCGCCGGCCTGGCGCTGGCCGCTGCGCGCCTGGTTCGTGTCGATCGGCCTGTCGGTGCTCACGACCTACCAGCACCATTTCATCGACATCCCGACCGGCGCCTTGCTGGGCTTCTTCGCGCTCTGGCTCTGGCCGCTGGACCGTCCCGCGCCGCTCGCCACCTTGGCGTTGGCGAGGCATCCCAAGCGCTATCGCCTGGCGGCGATCTACGGCGGCGGCGCGGCAGCATGCGCGGCCCTGGCCTTTGCCATCGGCGGCGCGGGGCTGTGGCTGCTGTGGGGCACGGTGGCGCTGGCCATGGTCGGGGCGTTCTACGGCTTCATCGGCGCCGACGGTTTCCAGAAGCGCGCCAACGGACAGCTGAGCCTCGCCGCCGGCACGCTGCTGCTGCCCTACCTGATCGGTGCCTGGATCAACTCCCGCCTGTGGACCCGCGCGCAGCCGGCGCCCGATCATGTCGCCGACGGCGTGTGGATCGGCCGCGTACCGGGCACACGGGAGGCTGCGGCGCAGCCGGCGCGCGCCCTTCTCGATCTCAGCGCCGAGCTGTTCGCGCCGCGCGGCGTGCCGACATACCGCAGCCAGCCGGCGCTCGACCTCGTGCCACTTGACGCGACAGCACTGCGCCGCGCCGCCGAGACGATCGATGATTTGCAACGCGAGGGCGCGGTCCTGGTCTGCTGCGCGCTGGGCTATGGCCGCAGCGCCGCCGCCATCGCTGCCTGGCTTGTGCAAACAGGCCGCGCCGCCGACACCGACGCCGCGCTCGCCCGGCTGCGCACCGTCCGGCCGCGGATCGCGCTCGACACGGCGGCGCTGGCACGGGCGCTCGACGGACCGGCACTGCCGCTGTCAGCCGCGGTGCGGCCATGAGCGCGCCGCCTGCCAGCGACGAGCGGTCGGAGGCCGCCGTCGCCGCCGACCTGCTGGCGCATGGCGCGAGCGTACACCTCCTGTCGGCGGCGCTGACTGTGGCCGCGGTCGTCGCGACGCTGGCGCTCGCCATCACGCTGCCGAACCGCGTGGCCATGGCGCTTGCCTCATTGGCCGCGGTCGCCGGTATCGCCGAGACGTGGTTTGCGCTGCGTGTCGGCTTCGACGCCCGCATCTTCCGGCGACTGTCGCGCGGCGCGGACGCCGATGGCTTTGCGGTTTCCTCTTTCGACGCCTCGATGGCCGCGCTCGGCCTGATGCCGGCCGGCAAGGCAGGCCGGCCGATCGCCGAACGCGCCCGCGGCGCCATGCGGCTGCTGGGCCGGCAGGTCGCGCTGCTGCTGGTGCAGGTGGTGCTGTTGCTCGCGGCCGGCTGGGTGCTCGCCGCCACCCGGGGGACGTGACGATGCTCGAACGCCTGGCGGCCGGCGCCATCACCGTCTTCGCGCGGCTGGTCACCGGCATGCGCACCAACTGGCAGGGCTGCAAGCCCGAACCGGTGCAGCGCATCTACTTCGCCAACCACTCCAGCCACGGCGACTTCGTGCTGATCTGGACGTCGCTGCCGCCGGCGCTGCGCGCCCTGACCCGGCCGGTCGCCGGCGCCGACTACTGGCTGCAGTCGGCGGCGCGGCGCTTTGTCGGCCAGCGTGTCTTTCGCGCCGTCGCCATCCCGCGCGGCGGCGGGGCGCGCGAGGCCAACGACCAGATGTGCGCCGCGCTGGACGAAGGCGCGTCGCTGATCGTTTTTCCCGAGGGCACGCGCAACGTCAGCGAGGAGACGCTGCTGCCGTTCCGCAGCGGCCTCTATTGGCTCGCCAAGGCGCGGCCGGCGGTCGAGTGCGTGCCGGTGTGGATCGCCAACATCAGCCGCGTGCTGCCCAAGGGCGAGTTCCTACCAATCCCGCTGCTCTGCACCCTGACCTTCGGCGCGCCGCTCAATGTCGGCGCCGAGGAGGACAAGGACGCGTTCATCGACCGTGCCCGCAATGCCCTGCTGGCGCTGGGGCCGAAAGAGAACGGGGAGTGAGGCGACGAATGCCGCATAGCGAGTCTTTCACCCCTTCCCCACGCTTGGCGTGGGGAAGGTGGACCGAAGGGCCGGATGGGGAGCCGACGCGGTCTCTCCGAGGAGGCACCACGAGCGGTCCCCATCCGCCGCTTCGCGGCACCTTCCCCGCTGCGCGGGGACGGAAGGCAAATCCATGACCGCCCAGGAACAGACGCTGGCGCTGTTCGCTGGCATCGGCGGGCTGCTGGTGATCGCCTCGGCGGTCGGATTCGTGCTGGCGCGACGCGCCAAGGGCGACAGCCCGGGCATCGACAACCTCAATGCCCGCATCAAGGCGTGGTGGGTGATGGTGGCGCTGATCGCCGTCGCCTTCGTCTTCGGCAAGACCGGCGTCATCGTGCTGTTCGCGCTCGCCTCGTTCCTGGCGTTGCGCGAGTTCCTGACCCTGATGCGCACAAGGCGTGGCGATCACATCGCCATCGCCGGCGCGTTTTTCATCGTGCTGCCGGCGCAGTACCTGCTGATCGGCATCGACTGGTACGGGCTCTACTCGATCTTCATCCCGGTCTATGCCTTCCTGGTGATGCCGATCGTGGCGGCGCTGCGGGCCGACACCAAGCATTTCCTGACACGCATCGCCGAGGTGCAGTGGGGCCTGATGATCTGCGTCTTTTGCGTCTCGCACGTGCCGGCGCTGATGACCCTGAGCATCCCGGGCTACGAGGGACGGCACCTGCTGCTGATCGCCTTCCTGGTGCTCGTCGTGCAGTCGAGCGACGTGCTGCAGTACGTCTGGGGCAAGCTGTTCGGCCGGCACAAGATCGCGCCGCTGCTGTCGCCGTCGAAGACCGTCGAGGGCTTCGTCGGCGGCGTGTTGAGCGCCTCGGCGCTGGGCGCGGCACTGTGGTGGATCACGCCCTTCTCGCCGCTGCACGCGTTCGGCATCGCCCTGCTGGTCAACCTGATGGGTTTCTTCGGCGGCCTGGTGATGTCGGCGATCAAGCGCGACCTCGGCGTCAAGGACTGGGGCCACATGATCGAGGGCCACGGCGGCATGCTCGACCGGCTGGACTCGGTGATCTTCGCCGCGCCGATCTTCTTCCACGTCGTGCGCTACTGGTGGACGGTCTAGCGGTTACCACAGGATCATCACGACCGAGGCCGCGAGGCTGCCGCCCATGACCAGGTTGAAGATGCGCGCTGCCCGCTCGCTACGCAGCAGCCGGTGCATCGAAGCGCCGAAGGCGAGCCAGCCGAAGCCGGTCACCAACGCTGCCGCCATGAACACACCGGCGAAGCCGGCCGCCTGCCAAAGCGGGCTGCGGCCATCCGCCTGCAAGTAGGTTCCAGCGGCGCTGACGCCGACCATCCAGGATTTCGGGTTGATCCACTGAAACAGCGTGGCGCCGACGAAGCCGACCGGCTTGCCGTTGCCCGGTTCCTGGGTGGTCGGCGCGGTGGCGATCTTCCAGGCCAACCAGAGCAGGAATGCAGCGCCGGCCCAATTCAGCACCCGCACCAGGACAGGCAGACCCAGCACGACCTCGCCCAACCCCAGCGCGGCGGCAAACAACAGCAGGCCCATGCCCGCGGCGACGCCGAGCAGGCAGGGCAGGCCACGAATGATGCCGACAGCGGCGCCGGTCGCGGTCAACATGACATTGCTCGGGCCGGGCGTAATGGCGGCGACGAGCGAGAAAACCAGAAAGGAGACAGCCTGCTCCAGCGACACCGCGCGGTGGCCTCCCGCAAGGACGATCTGGCGGTAACGATAGTGGCACCCGCAGGCACGATCTTGGACAATCTTGCGACCGCGCCGACCGCCGACGCCAACACGTCGGGTGCTGGATGAGGCGATCAGCTCCCTTTGGAAAGGCCGTAGTGGCGTTGCGCGCTCCTCCAACTTCCTGTAAGCCCCGCAACCCTTGCGGCGGGAGCCGCCGAGGACAGCAACCGTCGAGTCCCTTGCAGTCCCGCTGTCAGTGCCTGCCATTCGCGCAAAACCACCGTCATGTTCCTGTCGATCGCCACCACGCACCATCCGGCCACCGATCTCGGGTTCCTGCTACACAAGCACCCCGACCGCGTGCACGAGACCGAGCTCGCCTTCGGCAAGGCCTATGTCTTCTATCCCGAAGCGACGGAGGCGCGCTGCGAAGCGGCGCTGGTGCTCGACATCGACCCGGTCGGCCTGGTGCGCGGGCGCGGCCAGGGTGAGGGGCTGCTCGACCAGTACGTCAACGACCGTCCATATGCCGCGTCATCTTTCCTGTCGGTGGCGCTGACGCGGGCGTTGCGCAGCGCCATGGCGGGCACGTCGAAGGACCGGCCCGAACTGGCGACGACCGACATTCCATTGGAGGCGACGATCACGCCCCTGCCGGCGCGTGGAGGCGAGGCGCTGGTGCGCGCGCTGTTCGAGCCGCTGGGTTGGCGCGTCGCGGTCGAACCGGTCGTGGCAAGCGGCACTGCTTCCGACGGTCCGTCGCGCTACGTCACCCTTCGCCTTGCCGGCCAGGGGCGGCTAAGCGCGCTCCTGACCCACATCTACGTGCTGGTCCCGGTGCTGGACGACGACAAGCACTACTGGGTGGGCGACGATGAGGTCGCCAAGCTGCTGGCGCGCGGCAAGGGCTGGCTCGAGAGCCACCCGGCCAAGGACCTGATCGTGCGGCGCTACCTCGCCCATCGCCGGGCGCTGACGCGTATTGCCCTTGAGCGCCTGGCGCCGGAGGTGCGCGAGGAGGAGTCAGAGGATGCGCCCAAGGGCCGCGACGCACCCGAGGAGGCACTGGAGACGCCAATCCGGCTCAGCGACCTGCGCCTTGCGGCGGTGGTCGCGGCACTGCGTACCGCCGAGGCGCGCAGCGTCGTCGACCTGGGATGCGGCGAAGGCAAGCTGCTGGGCCACCTGGTGCGGGAACGCTGGCTGGAGCGCCTGATCGGCGTCGACGCCTCCGTGCGCACGCTGGAGCGCGCCGCGCGGCGGCTGAAGCTCGATTCCCCCGGCGGTCCGCGCGAGGGTCGTGTCAGCCTGCTGCAGGGCGCCCTGACCTATCGCGACCGCCGCTGGGCCGGCGTCGACGCCGCCACCCTGGTCGAGGTGATCGAGCACCTCGATGCCGACAGGGTGCCGGCGCTGTCACGGGTCATCTTCGGCGAAGCGCGGCCTGGCACGGTCATCGTCACGACGCCGAACGTCGAATACAACGCGCTGTTCACCGGCATGCCGCCAGGCAAGCTGCGTCATCCCGATCATCGTTTCGAGTGGACCCGCGCCGAATTTGGCGCCTGGGTGCGCGAGATCGAGGCGGCATACGGTTATCGCGCCGAGCTGGGCGGTATCGGTGCAGACGACCCCGCCTACGGCCCACCGACGCAAATGGCGGTGTTCCGGCGATGAGAGGACCAAGCACCAACCGCATCGACATTCCGGATTTCGCCCTGGTCGTGCTGATCGGCTCGACCGGCTCCGGCAAGTCGACGTTCGCCGCCCGGCACTTCCTGCCGACCGAAACCATCTCGTCGGACTACTGCCGCGGCTTGGTGGCCGATGATCCCAACAGCCAGACGGTGTCGGCCGACGCCTTCGACCTGGTGCGGTCCATCGCCGAGAAGCGGCTGAAGAACCGCAAGCTGACGGTGATCGATGCCACCAACGTGCGGGCCGCCGAGCGCAAGGGATGGATCGAGCTGGCGCGCCGCTGGCACGCGTTGCCGGTCGCCATCGTCATCGACCCGGGCGCCGACACCTGCATCGAGCGCAACAAGGCCCGGACTGACCGGCAATTCGGCCCGGGCGTCGTGCTGCGCATGGTGGGCGAGATCCGCCGTGGCCTGCGCGGCCTGCCGCGCGAGGGATTCCGGCAAGTCTGGCGCCTGCAGTCGGCGGCCAACGTCGACACCGCGACCGTGCAGCGCCAGCCGCTGTGGAACGACAAGCGTGACGATCATGGTCCTTTCGACATCATTGGCGACGTGCACGGCTGCGCCGACGAGCTGGAGGGGCTGCTGCGCGCGCTCGGCTACGACGTCGCCTGGAGCGAGGTCGACGGCACGCGGCAAGTCTCGGTCGCGCCACCGCCCGGCCGCAAGGTCGTGTTCGTCGGCGATCTCGTCGATCGCGGCCCGCGCACGCCCGACGTGTTGCGTATCGCCATGAGCATGGCGGAGGCCGGTACGGCGTACGTCGTCAACGGCAACCACGATCGCAAGTTCCTGCGCTGGATGAGCGGGCGCAACGTGAAGGTGAGTCACGGGCTGCAGGAGTCGATCGACCAGATCGAACACGAGAGCGAAGCGTTCAAGGCGCACGCCAGGACCTTCCTCGATTCCCTGCTCAGCCACGTCTGGCTCGACGGCGGCCGCCTCGCGGTTGCGCATGCCGGGCTGAAGGCCGACATGATCGGCCGCGCTTCGCCGGCGGTCCGCGAGTTTGCCCTCTACGGCGACACCACCGGCGAGATCGACGACTACGGCCTGCCGGTGCGCCTGGACTGGGCGGCCGCGTATCGCGGCGACACGGCGATCGTCTACGGCCACACGCCGGCGCTGGACGCCGGCTGGGTCAACAACACGATCTGCATCGACACCGGCTGCGTCTTCGGCGGCAAGCTGAGCGCGCTGCGCTGGCCGGAGCGCGAGCTCGTGCACGTGCCGGCAGCGCGCACCTACTACGAGCCGGCACGGCCGCTGGCGACACCCACCGAGACGCGCTCGGCGCAGGCCGAGGCCGACGATGTCCTCGACATGGAGGACGTCACCGGCCGGCGCTGGATCGAAACGGCTTTGCGCGGCCGCGTCGTGGTCGCGGAGGAGAATGCGGCCGCCGCGCTGGAGGTGATGAGCCGCTTCGCGATTGCACCGCAATGGCTGGTCTACCTGCCGCCCACCATGTCGCCGACCGAGACCAGCGGGCAGGACGGCTGGCTCGAGCGACCGGAAGAGGCCTTCGCGCACTTCCGCGACCAGGGAGTCGCCGAGGTGGTGTGCGAGGAAAAGCATATGGGCTCGCGGGCGGTGATCGCGCTCTGCCGCGATACGGCCGTGGCCCGCACCCGCTTTGGCGTCAACGGCACGGAGACCGGCGCGATCTGGACCCGCACCGGCCGTGCTTTCTTCGCCGATGGCGCGACCACCGAAGGCGTGCTGGCGCGGCTGCGCGAGTCGGCGGAGCGCGCCGGGTTGTGGCGCGAGCTCGACACCGACTGGCTGTTGCTCGACGCCGAGATCATGCCCTGGTCGGCCAAGGCCCAGGGGCTGATCGACGCCCAGTACGCGCCGGTCGCCGCGTCGTCCGGCGCCGGCCTGACGATCGCAACCGATAGCCTGGTCCGCGCCGCCGCGCGCGGCGTGTCGATTGCGACGCTACGTGATCATTTTGCCGATCGCAGCGCCCGCGCGCAGGCCTATGCAAGGGCCTGGTCGCCGTATGTCTGGTCGGTGTCCGGCATCGACGATCTGCGTGTCGCGCCGTTTCATGTGCTGGCGAGCGAAGGCCGTCTGTGGATGGACCGCGATCATGCCTGGCACATGGCGTTGGCCGACCGGCTTGCCGACGCGTCGCCCGGCGTGCTGACGGGCACGCGCTGGCGGGTCGTCGACCTCAGTGACGAGTCCGCCTGCG
>DATFGV010000357.1:0-5520 GCA_035249115.1 Vineibacter sp. | reverse complement strand
GTCACCTCGCAGCAGGACGCGCAGGTTGCCGACGCGGGCGTCGCGGCCGCCAAGTAGACGCTCCGACCAGAAGGTGTCCTATTGGGCCACTGCGCGGCGCGGTGTCGCGCGGTGGCCGCCACTATTGCGGCTTGCTCTTGGTCCGCTGCTGAATGCGCCAGTCCCACGGCATGTCGAACTCGCTCGCCCAGATGCCGCGACGGGCTTCCTTGGCCTCGGCCTCTTCCTTGGCATAGACGTCGGTCTGGCGCGAATTCATCACCGCCCAGCCGTTGCGCACCATCCAGCGCGACAGGCTTTCGCCACCCAAGGTGCAATCGCCGACGATCAGGCGTCGCAACTTGTCGTCGGCGATCACCCGGCAGCGAACCGTCTTGCCGGAAACCAGGTTTGCCAGGGCGCGGGAGGCCTCACGACCACACGCCCACGGCTTGCCGGCGCGCTTGCACGTCTGGTCGAGACCTGGTGCGTCAATTCCCCAGAGCCGGACTCGTTTGCCCTGCAGTGCGATCGAGTCCTCGTCGAGACCCGCCGCCGTGCCGGACAGAATGGTCTCAGCGCGCGCGTCGACGCACAACGCCAGCGACGACGCGACGATGAGGGCAAGGAAGCGATGCTTCATGCGCAGTCAGGCGCGCGCTGACGTTGACGACGATGCTAACATGGCGGTTCTGAAGCGATCATCCGTCTGACGGCGTCGGTCACGCCGATCGACATCGACCGCCGACACACGCTGGATCAAACCAACGGCGCCTCCCATCCGATAGTCCGGCGGCCGCGTCAAGGGAGGTGTTGTGGCAATCGCCCTCACTTTCGCCATGATCCGCACCGCGGCGCGGGCAGGCGGCAACACGCGGCTCTTGCGTCGCGGCGCAGCTGCTTCAGCGCCGCGCGACCGTTGTGGCCGGCGTCATGCGTGCGTGCGGCGTCGAAGCACGCGCGCCTCACGGTCGCGCCGCGCCTCGGCGATTGGCCGGCGCGCAAGCGAGCATGGCGCTGGTGTTGTTCCACCGCCGCCGCCACGCGCCTCGGTACGCGTCGCGTTGCTCGATCGCACCACCGTGACCGTCGCCGTGGCGGTCAGACCGTATCGAGGTTGATTGGCCGGGCAACGCGATCGATTGGTGGTCGCTGTCGCGATCCGTCGCGCGGCCCGTCGCGCCACGCAAGCTCTGACCGCAGCCGGCAGTTGAGCGTCGCATCCAACGTGAGAGTGTCGATCTAGTTATGTTCTCAAATTCACGAAATTTTGCAGGCCAGAGCAACAAGCTCGCGATTTTGTGAACATCATATCAATGGACCGTGAACATCGGGCGCATCATGCAAATTGTTGGCAGACAAAAGTGGAACGTGCCGGTTGCACGCTACGTCGGCTTGACGCCGCTTGGACGAAGTTAGCCGAGGCTGCAAGCGTTCGTGAACGACAGATTATCGCAGATCAGTGACGAGAACCCGGTTCAGCCCGTCACATCGCCATCGCTACCAGGGCCGATTGTCTGCGAGAACCACCACGGTCGGGGCCTGCCGATAGTGATTCACCGCCTGGCCTTGCGTGTTCATGACCATGACCCGGCTGAAACGCCGCTTGATGGCCGCGAGATTATCAAACACCGAGTAGGAGTAGGCGAGGCCGTCGCCGTCGCTGATGCTGTAGCCCTTGCCGCCCGTCTTCACCCAGTCGGCCGCCCGCCATAGGCCGATGCTGCGCAAGGCCTGCTTGGCGAGGCGGGTCAGTCGTCCACCCTGGCCGTAGTTGTTGCAGTCCGACAGATAGACGGCGCCGCGCGAGATGCGGAGCATTTCGGCGACCGCCCGTTCCGGGTGCCGGATATGGTGCAGAACCCCGAACTCGGTGACCAGGTCGAAGCTGGCGTCCGCGAACGGCAGGCGCGTCGCGTCACCGTCGTGCAACTCCGCCTCGGTGAAGCCGAATTGGCGATGACCGATGGCGCGGAATTCGGCCGATGGCTCGATGCCGCGAACCTCCAGGTCGGCGAACCGCTCACGCATCTTGTGCAGGGCCCGGCCAGACCCGGCGCCGATTTCGAGAACCGAGGCGGGCTTGGTGATGCTCATGTAGCCGAGCAGGATCGCCAGCGGCCAGTCGTGCTCGGCCTCGCCCCAGCCCTCGACCGTGTAGCCGCTGGCGCGCTCGGCGTAGAAGCCGCGCTGCTGCCGCCATTCGTCGGCCGGCTTGTCGGTCGCGGAAGCGGAATCAGACATTGCGTGGTGCCTCCCCCGGCGCCGGACGCGCGGTCGCGATTTCTTCTCGTGAGGCTGGTGCTGCCGGACAGGATTGAACTGTCGACCTCCCCCTTACCAAGGGGGTTGCCGTCCTATGTACGTCAACCACTTATCCGTCGCCCCACCAAAAATCCCACTCAGCCGGCCTTGCGCGGTACCACGGGAAGCGGGATGCGTCTAGCGTCCGCCTCTCGCATCAGGCGCTGCGCCACCTTCTGGTAGGGCTTCAGGCTGGCGCGGCTGGCCCAGGCGCCCATCTCCTGCACGATGCGCTCGTCGACCCCGAGCTCAAGCGCTTCGGTCGCCAGCGCGTGCCGCGCCATGTGCGGCGTGAAGGCGACGCCCAGCCGGCGGCGCAGCGGCTTCAGCCACTTGTAGACGCCCGAGCGGGTGCGCCACGGGAAGACGTAGCCATCGGCGCAGGGCTTCAGCTCGGCCAGCGCCGCGACGCAGGTCGGCGGCAGCGGCAGCCACTTGATCTTGCCGCGCGCCTTGCCGATGCGGGCGCGGATCCTGCCGTTCGGCAGGTCGAGATCCTCGTCGCGCTTCAGCCGCAGATTGTCGCTCAGCCGCAGGGCGCGGGCGTGCAGCAGCTCGAGCAGCGCCACCTTGTAGGCGGCGTTGCGGTCGACAAGCGGTCCGCGCTTGTGGCTGTAGTGATGCGGCTTGTAGCTGCCGGTGCGGTCGGCGTTGGCGATCAGCTTGGCGATGTCGCCGGGGTCGGCTGGCGGCCGGTCGACCTCCTCCTCGGGGAAGGCCTTCAGGGTGATCCAGTCGCGCCACTTCAGCGGGTTGTGGGCGTAGTGCAGGATCGCGGCGTAGGGCCGCGTCGCCTCGCGGTTCAAGGTGCTGGCCTTGCGACCCGGCAGGTGATCGCGCGCGAAGTCGACCAGCTCGTCCTGGCCGCAGGCCTCGATCGCGGTGCTGCCGATCGCCGTCACCAGGCGGGCGATGCGGGCGAGGTCGGCCTTCGACGGGTGACGCCAGGCGATGTAGCGCTCCGACGCGGTGCGGAAGGTGTGCGGTTCTTCTACGACTTGTGGCGCGGGATCAGGGGGATGACCGTTGAGGGCGCGTAGGCATGCCTCAGCGCCTCGTCGAGCAGCCGCTTGGTTCTTTGCCTGGCGGAGAGTCCGTTCGAATCGCCGGCCGTGGATGTCCTGGCCGCGGGCGAGCCAGTCCGTGTTGCCTTTGCGCGTGCCCGGCGCGTAGACCTTGACCCACATCGATCGACCTCGGCTCGGTACAGCGCCCAGATGTCGGCGCCGGTGAACTGCTGGCCGCGGCCGCTGCCGGCCGGCCGCACCGCCGGCGTGGCGGCCAGCACACGGCGCAGCTTGTCGTCGCCCCAGGCCAAGGCTGCCCTGACCCCGGCGCGGCTGTAAAGCCGGGTCAGCTCGGCGGTGCTAGGCAGGGCGGCGCCGGCCATGGTCAGGCGCCGCCGATCGGCGCTACCGTGGCGCCATGCCCGATGCCCGCGGACCCAAGGTCGGATGGCTGAGCGAGATCGCGCGCCGCGGTTCGGTGGTGCAGGTGTCGTGCGAGCTCTGCCCGCACAGGGTCACGCTGCAGCCCGCCGAGCTGATCGAGCGGCTGGGCGACATCGCGCTCGAGGCGCTCAACCAGCGGCTGGTATGCTCGCAGTGCGGCGGCCGGACGTTCCACTTGCAGGTGCCCTTGGTGAACGCGCCGGGGATCCCGGGATCGCTGAAGCGCTGACGTCACGGCTTCCTAATCGTCGTCGCCGCCGCGTCGAGCTGGGTTGCCAGCAGGACCCGCTTGGCGGCCTGGTAGCGCATCTCGAAGAAGGCGCGGTTGCCTTCCGAGGTGGAGATGCCCCTCAGATGCTCGGACTGGTTGATCAGGATCTCCGCGTCGTCGAGCATGTTGTTGGCATGCAGCTTCGGATCGAGTGCCGTGCCGGCGGTGTCGCGTCTGATGGTCATCACTTCCTCCACTGAATCGGCGCGGTCATGCCAGCCCCTTCGGCCACGTCCAGAAGCCCTGGAAGCCGCGGCACGGCACGATCGGCTCGAAGGGCTCGATGTCGGTGAGCGGCCAGCCCCAGACGTGCTGGTCGACGCGATCGCTGTCGGGCCGTCCCTGGTAGATGTCGACCGCGCGACGCGGCTGGCCGAGCACGGCCGTGCCGAGACCGCTGGCCAGCGGCAGCACTGAATCGCGGCGCCAGACGCGATCGACCAGGTCGAGGGCCTTGGCGCGGTGCATGCCCCTGTCGTCGCCGTCGGTCAGTGTGTTGAGCAGATCGGCCAGCTCGTCCGTCTTGATCCGACGGGTGCCGGCGTGGATCACGATGCGCTGGTGCCACAGTGATGTCGGCGGCGTCCAGCGGCGGAACTCGTACGGCTTGGCGCCGGCCATGATCAGCGACGCCCAGGGCTGCCAGATGGTGAGCGCCTTCACGGCGCCGGCCACGCGCTGTGCTCGACGCCGTCGAGCAGGCGGCCGGCAGCGGCCTTGCCGACTTCTCGCATCATCGTCGGATTGAGACCTTGCATGGACGCGGTTCGATCGGCCTGGAGAAGGCCTATGCGGGTCGGCGTGACGACGCGGCCATCGGACAGCACGGCCATCGCGTCAGGGGCGAAGTCGCTGCCGTCCTTCCACGCGCCCCACTGCTTGAAGAAGAACGGCACGCCGGCGGCGGCGCACTGGTCGCGTAGCGATCGCGCCCAGTCTGGGTGCATCGGCCGAGCGCCGGGGCCGCTCTCGCCGCCGACGATCACCCAGTTGATGGCGGCGTCGCGGTGTGGTCCGTCGCCGCTGGTCCAAAACCCACCCGACTCGAAGTCGTAATAGTCGCCGGTTTGAAGCGCGTCGAACTTCCAATCGATCTCGTGATCTTCGGGCACAAAACGTGGTGCCTGAATGTGTCGCAGGTCGATCGGCGCGAGCAGTGGCTCGGCCGAGATGAAGCGCACGGCGGCCGGCGTCGCCAGCAGGTCGGGGATGCGCTCGTCGGCGCGGCGCTGGTCCTCGGCCGAGACGCCGAGCCAGACGTTGGGTAGTGGCCAGGGAAAGGCGCCCGGCATGATGGGCCGCTTGTCTCTCACCTCAACCAAGTACCGTCGCATCCGCGCCGACCGCTTGCTGAGCACGATGAACGTGTGCTGCGGTGCCTGCGCCATGACGACGAACACCCGGTCGATCCACGCGTCGGGCACGTCTTCGTAAAACAGATCGCCGTGGGCGCAGACGAAGATGCGGCGCGGTCGGCGCCAGGCGAGCGGCTGGGTCAGCCAGGCCTCGTTGAAG
>DATFGV010000356.1:0-7373 GCA_035249115.1 Vineibacter sp. | reverse complement strand
AGAACTGGTCGTTCTCGATGACTGCCCCGTCGGCCTTGATCTTGATCTTGACGTCGTCGCCGGTACGGCTGAGCTCGATGTCGGCCGGGTTCAGGCCGACGAGACGGATCACATCGACGTCGGCGTTGTTGGTGCCCTCCTCGTTCAGGAAATCGCTGCCGTCGCCCGACGCGTAGACCACGGTGTCTGACCCGCCATTGGCGTTGACTGTGTCGTTGCCGCCGGCGGGGACGATGGTGTCGCTCAAGACCGTGTCGTTGAGGGTCTCGGCGGCCGCCGTCCCCTGGTAGGGCGCTTCGATCGTGATCCGGGCCCGGTCCCATTCCGTACCGTCGGCGAAACGGATCTTCTCGATGCCGACACCCGGCGCTGTCGGCGAGTCGACGAACTGGTACAGCACCCGGGTCACGTGACCGGTGACCGTGTCCTTCACCTGTAGCTCAGTGCCCGTCCGCGACAGCACGACGTCCGACGAATTCAGGTCGCGCAGCCACAGGACGTCGGTCTCATTGTTGCCGGCCCAGGTCCACTCGTCGATCACGTCGTTGCCGTCGCCGCGACGGTAGATGTAGGTGTCGCTGCCGCTGGGGTAGCGCCAGCCCGACTTGATGGTGTCGTCGCCGGTGCCGCCGTCGAATGTGTCGTTGAACGTCGACGTCGTCACGTCGAGCACGTCGTTGCCCGGCGTGCCCCGGATCACGGCGTCCTGCTGGATCCGGACGCGGTCCCATTCCGTGCCGTCGGCGAAGCGGATCTTCTCGATGCCGACGCCGGGCGCCGCCGCGGGGTCGACGAACTGGTAGAGCACGCGGATGACCTGGCCGGTCGTTGAGTCCTTCACCAGCAGCTCGGTGCCTACGCGGCTCAACACGACGTCGGCCGGATTGATGTCGCGCAGCCACAAGGTGTCGGTCTCGTTGTTGCCGGCCCAGGTCCAGTCGTCGACGATGTCGTTGCCGTCGCCCCGGCGATAGGCGAACGTGTCGCTGCCGCTGGGATAGCGCCAGCCCGAGCGCAGCGTGTCGTCGCCGCCGGCGCCCTCGAACGTGTCGTTGAAGGCCGACGTCGACGCGTCGAGCACGTCATTGCCCGCCGTGCCCAGGATCCAGGCGTCCTGCTGGATGCGGGCGCGATCCCAGAACGATCCGTCGGCGAACTCCAGCCGCTCGATGCCGTAGTTCTGCGTGGTCGACTTGTACTGCTCGTCGACCTCGATGCGCTCGCCTGTCGGCACGATATCGACGAACAAATCGAGGCCCGAGCGCTTCACGTGCACGTCGCCCGGCAGGACGTCGAGCAGGCGCAAGCTATCGGTCTCGGTCGTCGAGGCGGCCTCCTCGTTGATCCAGTCGTTGCCATCGCCCTTCTTCCAAATGAAGGTGTCGCTGCCAGCGCTGGTGTTGATGAGGTCGGCGCCGCGGCCGCCGCCGAACACGTCGTTGCCGGCCGTACCGTTGAGCGTGTCGATGCCCGGCGTGCCGGCGATGGTCACGCCCGGCGTGGCCTCGCCGTTGGCCAGCAATGCGACGAGGTCCTGGTGGCTGAGCGTCGTGCCGTCGGCGAAGACGAAGCTCTCGATCCGGTCTTGCGGACTGGCAACGGGCTCCAGCTGGTTGCGGATCGTCAGGCGATCGCCGGCGGCGCCGGCGAACTGGGCGACCGCGTCGTTGCCGCTGGCCGTCCAGGTGATGCTCGACGGCGCGATCCCGGCCTTGAACCGTACCGTGTCGCCGGCACTTGCGCCGTCGTCCTCGATGACGTCGATGCCATAGCCTGGGCCGTAGACGTAGGTGTCGTCGCCGCCGCCGCCCTTCAGCGTGTCATTGCCGGCAATCGCATCGAACGTCTCGGCGCCGGTGTAGCCGACGATCGTGTCGTCGCCGACGGTGACGGCGCCGTCGACCACCAGCTGGTGCATCTCGGTCGCGGTGATCACGCGGCCAGTCGACAGCTCGAAGGACTCTACGACGGTCGAGGTGCCGCCACCGAACTGGCCGACGACGCGCAGGCTGTCGGTGGTGCCGGCGATGCGGATGACCAGGTCGGCACCCTCGCGCGCGAAGCGCAGATCGGCTTCCGGGATCGCCGGCCCGAAGCGGACCGTGTCCGGCTTGTCGAGGAAGGGATGATGGTCGACGCTTTCGACGATCACGTCCTGGCCGTGGCCGCGGTCGAACAGGTAGGCGTCGCCGCCCGAGCTGCCGCGCAAGGTGTCATTGCCCTTGCCGCCGTCGAGGATGTCGTCGGAATAGTAGCCGTGGATGGTGTCGTCGCCGTCGGTGCGCGCCTGCGCCAAGAGGGCGCGGCGCAGGTCGGCGTCGGTCCACACCGTGCCATTGGCGAAAGTCACGCGCTCGACGTCGGCCCAAGAGCCGTACCAGGCCGAGCTGGAGAACTGGCCGGCGACCGTGACCTGGTCGTTGGTGCCGGCGATCGACAGCACCAGGTCATTCGGGTTCGCCGCCCGGCCGATCACCACGTCCTCGGGATCGATGCCGACGCCGAACGTCAGGGTGTCGAAGTTGCTGTTGTCTTCGGCGCTGGCGTTGTCCTCGATCCGATCCTGGCCGAAGCCGGGACCCAGGAGATACGTGTCTGCGCCGTCGCCGCCGCGCAGAATGTCGTTGCCGGCGCTGCCGTGGAAGCTGTCGGCGCTACCGGTGCCAATGATGACGTCGTCGCCGGAGGTCGCCTGAGCGTCGATCACGGCCCTTTCTACCTCGGCGCGCGACAGCGACGTGCCGTCGGCGAACCGGAAGGTCTCCATCGTGGCGTAGACCCAGCCGTAGTGGTTGACGATGCGAATGGCGTCGGTGGTGCCAACGATGGTGGCGATCAGGTCGTTGCCGGTCCGCGTGAAGGCCACATCCGGCCGGCCAATGCCTTCCTCGAACGCGACCGTGTCGCTGCCTTCCAGGAAGGGATGGTCGTCCAGGCTCTCGTAGACCGAGTCCTGGCCGTCGCCGCGGCCGAAGCGGTAGGTGTCGCTGCCCGAGCTGCCGCGCAGCTCGTCGTTGCCGGCACCGCCGTCGATGACGTCATCGCCGAAGAAGCCGTGGATCACGTCGTTGCCGCCGGTCTGCGACTGCGCCACCAACCGGGCGCGGATCTCGGGGTCGGTCAGGCTCGAACCGTCGGCGAACACGAAGCGCTCGATGTCGGTCCACGAACCGTACCAGGCGGCGCTGCTGAACTGCCCCTTGATGGTGACGCTGTCGCTCGACCCCGCCACGGTGATGATTAGGTCGCGAAGGCCCGGCGTCCGCGACAACTGGATCGAATCGCGGGCGATGCCGGCGCCGAACACCAGGGTGTCTATGTTGCCGGTGTCGGCAGCGCTGTAGTTCTCCTCGATCGAGTCTTGGCCGAAGCCGACCGACACCAGGTAGATGTCCGCGCCGTCGCCGCCGCGCAGGATGTCGTTGCCGGCGCCGCCGTCGATGAAATCGGCGGCGCCGGTGCCGGTGATGGTGTCGTTGCCCGCCGTCGACTGGGCCGCGACGCTGCCGGCCTCGGCCTGCGCCGACGTCACGGTCGAGCCGTCGGCGAAACGGAAGAACTCCACTTTGCTAGAGGCGCCGGTGAAATGGTTGCGGATGGTGAGCGTGTCGCTGGTGCCGGCGAGGCTGGCCACCAGGTCGTTGCCGACGCGGGCGAAGCTGATCTGGCTTGGCAGGATGCCCGGCCCGAAGCTGACGGTGTCCGGGCCGTCGGTGAAGGGATGGTCGTCGAGGCTCTCCTCGATGACGTCCTGGCCGTGGTCGCGGTCGAAGACATAGGTGTCGCCGCCCGAGCTGCCGCGCAGGACGTCGTTGCCGGCGCCGCCGTCCAGCACATCGGCGGTGAAGAAGCCCGCCATGACGTCGTCGCCCGCCGTGCGCGCCTGCTGCAGCAGGCGCAGCCGGATGTCGACGTCGCTCCAGCTGGTGCCGTCCTGGAAGGTGACGCGCTCGACGTCGGTGCCCGAGCCGTACCAGGCGGCGCTAGCGAACTGGCCGGCGACGGTGATGCTGTCCGTAGAACCCGAGAAGCCGATGACCAGGTCGCTGCCGACCCGGGTCAGGCTGGTGCCGGCGGCGCTGAAGCCGGCGCCCAGGACCAGCACGTCGTCGTCGGCCACGGCGCCGCCGCCGTTGTTCTCCTCGATCCGGTCCTGGCCGAAACCGGCCTCGAAGCGATAGGTGTCGTTGCCGCCGCGGCCGCGCAGGACGTCGTTGCCGGTGCCACCCTCGATCGTGTCGCTGGCGGCGAATCCCTCGATCGTGTCGTCGCCGGCGGTCTGGCGCTGCAGGACGTATTGCCGCTGCAGTTCCGCCGCCGACCAGGTGACGCCGTTGGTGAATGCGAACGACTCGATGCGGGTCGGCGTGTAGGCGATCGCCGTGGTCGAAAACTGGCCCTCGACCAGCAGCGAATCGCCGGTGCCGGCGACCGTCAGGCGCAGGTGCTGCAGGTCGGCGCCGGTGCGCTCCAGCACCAGGTCGCTCGGCAGGATCTGCGATCCGAACGCCACCCGGTCCGTGTCGCCGGCGAAGACGCTGTCCAGCCAGTCCGCGACCACGTCGCCGCCGTGGCCGCGGTCGAAGACATAGGTGTCGGAGCCGTTGCCGCCCTCGAGCCGGTCGTTGCCGGCGCCGCCATCGAGCACATCGTCGCCATGGGTGCCGACGATCAGGTCGTCGCCCGCGGTGCGGCTGGCGTCGATGATCTGCTGCGTCAGGCCGGACCAGACCTTGACCGTGCCGTCCGCCCACTCGAAGCGCTCGATGCGGTTGAAGCCGTGCGCGCCGAACACGCCGGTCTCGACCACGTCGTACTGGTTCTTGATGCGCAACGTATCGGGGGCGCCGGAAATGCTGATCAGCAGGTCCTTGGTGCTCCCGTCGCGCGCGAACGTCACGTCGCCGACCGCGACGTCGGCGTTGAATTTCACTGTGTCGGACGCCGTCGTCAGGACGCTGGTCTGCCGATCCTCGATCACGTCCTGCCCGTAGCCGCGGCCGAACAGGTAGGTGTCGCCGTGATCGCCGCCCGACAGATAGTCGTCGCCCGCCTTGCCGTCGAGCAGGTCGGGGTGATAGGCGCCGTACAGCGAGTCGTCGCCGTCGCCGCCGGTGGTGACGAGGCGCAGCACGTCTTCCCAGGTCTTGGACGTGCCGTCGGCGAAGCTGAAGCGCTCGATGCGGCCGAACCACGCCATGCCCAGCAGGTCGAGCAGGTCGAGCTTGATACCGTCGAACTGCTTGACGACGCGCACGCTGTCGGTCGAGTCGGCGATGGTGATCAGCAAGTCCGGTGCCGCGCCGGTACGGCTGAAGGTGACGTCGGCGGCGGTGATGCCGGCGCCGAACGCCAGAGTGTCCTCCTGCGGGCCGAGGCTGCCGACAACGGCGGAGAACGGCGTCTCGACATAGAGCGAGGCGTCGTCGATCGTGTCGGCGCCGGTGCCGCGCTCGACGTGGTAGGTGTCGTTGCCGTCGAGGCCCGACAGGTAGTCGTCGCCCGGGCTGGAATAGAGCTCGTCCGGTGTGCCGAAGCCGTAGGTCGTGTCGGCGCCGTCGGTGGTGTAAGCGTCGATCACCTGTTGCTGCAGCTCCAGCCAGCTCCAGGTCGGCCCGTCGGTGAAGAAGATGGTCTCGATGCGCGAGTCGAGATCCAGCCCGCCATAGCCGATCGGCGTGTAGGCGGCCTGGTTCTTCAAGGTGACGCTGCCGCCGTCGCTGAAGGACAGCTTGATATCGGCGCTCTTGCCGACGCGCGACGGCGTGACGTTGTCGGCCATCAGGCCGCCCAGCAGGAAGAGCGCGTCGCCGCCGGTCGCGTTGATGTCGGTGCGGGTATCCTCGATCACGTCCTGGCCGTCGCCCAGCCAGTAGAAATAGAGATCGCCGCTGTCGCCGCCGCGCACGGTGTCGTTGCCCAGCAGCCCGCGCAGCGCGTCCTCGCGGCTGGTGCCGATCAGGGTGTCGTTGCCGTCGGTGCCCTTGCCGATCTCCAGCGCGATCAGGCCCGCTTCCCAGATCGTGCCGTCGGCGAACTGGATGTCCTCGATGCCGAAGCCGGGCTGCGCACCCATGAGCCAGGGTGGCACCACGGTGGGCGCCGCGTACTGGCCCTCGACCGTGATCGTCTCGCCGGTGGCGATAACGGTGATCACCAGGTCGTTGCCCGACCGGGCAATGCGCACGTCGGCCGGATTGAGCGTCGCCAAGCGCACGCGATCGCCGCTCTGGGCGTACTCGGAATCGGCGATGCGGTCGTGGCCGAAGCCCGGCCCGAAGACGAACACGTCCTGGCCGGCGCCGCCCACCAGCCGGTCGTTGCCGGCGCCGCCGACATAGACCTGCGTGCCCGGCCCGTCGGCCAGCCGCGTGAGCGTCTCGGCATTGGCCGTGCCGATCTGCACGCCCTCCAGCGCCAGGCCGGCGATGAGCTGCGCCAGAGTCAATGCGCTCGGCGTCAGCGTGGTGGCGCGCACCAGGCTGTGCACGGCCCAGTCGGCGCGCACCGCGTTCTGGTCGGCGCGCAGCAGCGAATTGTTGAACGCCGCCAGCGCCGGACCGGCGCTGCCCGCCCATTGCGTCGCCGCCATCGCCGGGTCGGCCGGCAGCGCCGCGAGGTGGGCGCCGTAGATGTCGGCCAGGGTCGTGGCCGAAGCCGACTGGAATGTGTCGGCCGCCTTATCGAACGACGCGCCGGCGAAGCGCGCCGCCCACGGGCCCTGCGCCGCCAGGCGGATCGTGGCGCGGTCCAGGATGTCGGCCCAGGCCGCGATCAGCTCGCTGGCGTTGATCGCCATCGGCTGGCCCTGGGCGTCGCGCGGCACCAGGGTCTGGCCGGTGTATTTCTCCAGGAACGCCAGGCGCTGCGTGTCGAACGTGCCGGCGGCAAAGGGCGTCGCGGCGATGCCGTCAACGCCGGCCCAGCGCAGCAGCACGTCGTCGGCCGCGTCGCGCAAATCAGCCCAAGACGTGCCGGCCGGCAGCGCCTTGATGGCATCGACCATCGCCAGCAGCGCGGCGTCGTCGGTCATGGCGACGCGCAGGTCGGTGAGCGTGCCGTAACCCTTCAGCTCGGGCAGCGCCGCGGCTTCCGCCGACACCGTCGTGTCGCCGAGGTAGCGCGAATCGGCCTCGAAGGTCTCCAGCAGCACGTCGCCGATCTTCGACGTGCTCCCGTCGGCGCGGGTGAACGTGCTCTCGGCCCGGATGGCGTTGCCGCGCACCATGCCGGTCGACGGCGTCGTGCTGGCCAGCGCGATCTCGGTGATGCCGGACTCGGCCAAGCTCTTCAGCTCGCCGGCATCGGTGACGCCGTCGCCGTCGAGGTCGCGCCAGACGCGCAAGGTGCCGAAGTCGGCATCGGCGGCGCTG
>DATFGV010000355.1:0-2104 GCA_035249115.1 Vineibacter sp. | reverse complement strand
CGATGGTGGAGGACCTTGGCCACACCGTGATCGGCGCCAGCTCGGGCCGCAGGGCGCTGGACCTGCTGCGCAACGGCCGGGCGATCGACCTGCTGATGACCGACCAGGCGATGCCCGGGATGTCGGGTATCGAGCTGGCGGACGCGGCGCGACAGCTGCGGCCCGGATTGCCGATCCTGCTGGCATCAGGCTATGCCGAACTGCCGGCCGACAGCGATTTGCCGCGCTTGTCGAAGCCCTACGACCAGGACCAGCTCGCGGCCCAGATCGCGCGACTGCTGAACGGCGCGCCGCGGAAGGCCGCCGCACACTAAGCCCTGGATGCCAATGGCTCCTGCGAGCGACGGCTTCTGTCACACATCTAGCGCCAACAGACACTATTCACGACTTGTCGCCGCAAGCCTTCATGGTGAGCCTTGTCGAACCATGAAGGCTCTCGCACCGACGGTCGTGCGGTGCTTCATGGTTCGACAGAGCTCACCATGAAGCGGTCAATACCAAAGTCAGTTGGCATTGGATTCGTCGCGGCGGTCAGCGCGGCGGGTTAGCCGCCCGCGCCGCGCAGGCGGCGCGGCGTGGCGGCCATCAGCGACACCATGCGGTGCAGCGGGATCGTGTCGGCGATGGCGTCTGGCCGGGCGACGTACAGCTCGACATGCCGCCATCCCTCGGCTTCCCGGCCGGCCGGGTCGATGCCCATCCGCGCCAGCACCGACAGCGCGTGCTCCTTCTCGGCGGCGCTTTCGAAGCGGCGTTGCGCGAAGCTGCCGCCGGCGAACTTCTCGGTGCGCAGGCCCAGCCGCCCCAGCGCGGCGGCGATCGCCTCGACCGGCGCGGTGCGCGGCAGGAAGCAGGCGATCCACGGCGGATCATCGCGCCGCGCCGACTGCGCCAGCCGCGCCGCCGTGCGGGCGCTGAGCCGGCCGCGGTCGACGATGATGTCGCTGCGCAGGATCTCGGCCGACAGGATGCCGTCGGGATCGTCGCTGTCGAGCTGGGCCGGGATGCCGCAGTCGACCGTGCCGACGCGGTGGGCGTAGCGCACGGCGCTCTCTCTCGCGTCGACGCCGACATAGCGGTGCTGATCGCTGCGCGGCCAGGCGGCGTAGTACAGCCGGTCCAGCTCCTCGAGCTCGACCGGATCGAGCGCCTGCAGGTCGCGCGCCGTGTAGCGGGCGTGCAAGGTCGCGAACGACAGCGGGAAGCGCAGCAGGGCGGCGCCGACGCCGTAGGCGCAGCCGAGCTCGAGCACCTGCAGCGGCCGGGCGGCCTGCGTCGCGCGGGCCGCGATCAGCTGCCGGAAAACCTCGGCCGCCGTGTCGGCCAGGGCCTCGTCGAGCCGGCCGAGCGCCTGCATGCTGGTGCGGGGATCGGGTTGGAGAAACGTGTGCTTGAGACAGGTCTTCGCGGTGTTGGTCAGGAAGAGGGGTGAAACCTTCGGCACGATCACTGTACTCCTGCTGGGCTGCTGGGCTGTTGGGCGCTACCGAGCAATCCCAAAGTGGCCAGAATGGGGCGCCACGTTGCGCGGCGATGAAGAGCTTGTGCAGACTGTGGAACATTGTCGTGGCGCATCGGGCGACCCGTTGACGGCGTTTGCTGTACCGTCGCGGGGTGACTCGCCGATGACAGCGCGCGGCAAGCGACATGACATGTCGATGTCGCGCAGATGTGATGGGAGCATGGATGTGATGACGTTGCGGCGCCGCGAGTTGCTGCGACTGACGATTCTCTGCACCGGCGCCGGACCGATCCCGGTCGCGATGTCGCAGTCAGGACCGCAACGTGGCAAGAGCGACGAGGTTCCGTCGATCGGCGTGGCGCAGATGCGCGACGACGGCACGATCGTGCTCTACCTGCGCGCCACTGGCCCGGGCGGCGTGATCGGCACCGGCCTGCTGGAGTACCCGCCGGCGCATCCCAGGTACCAGGAGGTGCTGCGCCACCTTGGCGGCTTGAAGCCGGGCGAGGTCAAGCCCGTGCCGCCATGGCCAGATTAGTCCGGACCTCGCGCGTTGCCGCAGCGCTTTCGCTTGGACGCTTTATTGCCGCCGCAAGTGCAGCCTACAAGACACTGGACCAACTAGGCTTTGAAACCCTGGAT
>DATFGV010000354.1:0-4968 GCA_035249115.1 Vineibacter sp. | reverse complement strand
AAGGTCTCCCCCTCGGTGTGGCCGAGGAAGATCGTCGGGGCGCCGCCGCGGATCAGGGCGCGGGCCATCATGCCGTGCAGGAAGACCGGCTGCGGCTGGCCCTTCTTGTCGATCAGGTTGCGCTCGTTGTCGATCGGCACGAACTTGGTCTTCGAGCCGACCAGCAGGTCTTCGATCTGGTCGTCGTCCTCGCGCTGGTGCGAGGCGCGGTCGATTTCGGCGCTGGAGTAGGGGTTGCGGTGCATGCGCTCTGGCGCCCCGGACAAGGACGTTGCGATCGGCGGACGGCGCGGACAATGGCACCGCCGACAGCCAGCGGCAACCGGGGCGGCCGTGCTAGCATGCCTGCCTTTCGGTCCGCTGCGAGGTCGGGCATGAGCGGTTGGTTGAAGCGGTTCGTCCTGGCGGTGGTGGCGCTCGCCGGCCTGTCGTCGGGACTCGCGGCGCAGACCCACCCGGCGTTGAAGGACGCCGACTTCCCGCCGCTGTTGCCGATCGCGTTGATGGCCGACGCCGGACGCGAGACCCGCAGCAATTTCCAGGTGTCGCCGGACGGCAAAACGCTGTCCTGGCTGCAGCGGGCCGACGGGCGGCGGCAAATCCATATCCGGCCGATCGAGGGCGGCGAGGCGACGGTGGTCCGCACGCCACAGGACGTCGGCACCTACCAGTGGGCGGCCGACAGCCGGCACCTGTCGGCACCGATCGATCCCGTGGCCGGCACCGAGGACTACCAGATTCTGATCGTCGATTCGCAGGCGCCGACGGCGACGCCGCGCAACATCACGCCGTGGCCCGGGACGCGCAACTCGGTGCTCGTGTTCCGCGACCTGCCGGACACGATCTACCTGCTGAGCAACCGGCGCGACCGGCGTTACTTCGATCTCTATCGGGTCGCCCTGCCTGTCACCGGCGAGCCGCAGATGATGGCTGAGAACCGTGGCCGGGTGTCGCGCTGGATGTTCGATTCGGCGGGCAAGGTCATCGCGCGCCAGACGCGTCCCGACGCCAACGGCCGTCGCTCCTTCGAGCGCTGCACCGCGGTCGACGCCTGCAGCCGGCTGTTCGACCTCGACCTGGAGGACCAGGTCAGCATCGTCGGCGACGCCGCCGGCGACGCCAGTGTCTGGGCCTTGTCCAATCGCAACCGCGACAAGGTGGCGGCCGTCCGGCTCGACCTGAACAGCGGCACCGAGAGCGTGCTCTACGCCGATCCGTCGGTCGATGTCACCGGCCTGCATCTGGGTGCCGACCGCCGCGAGGCGGCTTTCGCCACCTCCTGGCCGGACCGCCAGAAGCTGCATTTCTTCGACCCCGCGCTCGAGGCCGACCTGAAGCCGTTACGCGGCGAACCCGACGATGTCGTCAATGTCACGTCCGCCGACCGGGCGCAGCGCTGGGTGGTGGTCACGGTGGCGGGGCCGCAACGGCCGACCCGCACCTTGCTGCTGGACCGGCAGACCCGCCAGCTCAACGCGCTGTCGAGCAGTCCGTGGGAGGCGTGGCGGTCTTCGCTGTCGCCGTTGCGCAGCGCGACGGTGACGGCGCGCGACGGCCGGCCGATCCCGGTCTACGTCACCGTGCCGCGCGGTACGTCGGGCCGCGGCCTGCCGACGGTGATGCTGATTCATGGAGGGCCGTGGCTGCGCGATTTCGGCACTTCGAGCCCGACAGTGCAATTCCTCGCCAACCGCGGCTACGCCGTGGTGCAGGTCAACTACAGAGGCTCGGCCGGATACGGAAAGGACCATCTGTGGGCGGGCGTCGGCGAGTTCGGCCGCAAGATGTCCGATGACATCGACGACGCCGCCAAGTGGGCGGTCGACCAGGGCATCGCCGACGCCGGCCGCATCGCCCTGATGGGCGGCTCCTACGGTGGCTACGCCACCAACATGGGCTTGGCGCGCACGCCGCTGCTGTACGCCGCCGGCGTGTCATTCGTCGGCCTGTCCGACCTGCCGGCCTTCATCGACCTGCTGCCCGACTATTGGGAGCCGCATCGCTGGCACCGCTTTCTGGGCAAGCCGGGCGATCAGGCGGCACGCGCCCGGATGTGGGAGGCCTCGCCGCTGCGCCTGGTGGGCCAGGTCGAGCGGCCGATGCTGATCATCCACGGCGCCAACGATCCGCGGGTCCGGCGTGATCAAGGGGAGCGGTTTGCCGGCGCCTTGAAATCGTTGGGAAAACCGGTCGAGCTGCACGTTTTCGCCGACGAGGGTCATGGCCTGAACCGGCCCGGCAACCGGGCCCGCTACTATACGATGGTCGAGACATTCCTGGCGCGCCATCTCGGCGGCCGCGCCAGTCCGCCGCGCGGCGCCGGCCCGACGACCGGCACCGAAGCACCAGCGTCGCCGGCACCTGCGGGCAGCAGCGGGCGCCAACCGCGCGAGCCAACCGACAATCCTCGGCGGTAGCGCGGCCGGCACTTGCCAAAGGTCGATAGCGGCGCCGCCCGATCAGGCAACCAGTTCAGTTTGGTTCTGAATTCTCTCAGCAAACACCCCTAAATATTTGTGCATCCAACCGAATCTTGCCGAACGATTTTCCAGAACGTTAAATTTCTATCAAAATGAAAATGTGGAATTTCAATAACTTGGAACATCTTTTGACGAACGGGTGTAGTTTTTTTATATTGCGTCCATATCGAACCGGACCGGGGGTTATGTACGGTCGAGTACGGGGTTCGGGAGTGCGTAACGGGGTAGTGCGGCATCCATTGATAGCGACACGTTGATTTGGCCGGGCGGCAGCGCCGCCGATCGCGTTCAGAGACGGGCATCGAAGAATGGAGGCGCAGACCCGCGCCGCCAAACGGGATCGGTCGTCTCCAGCGCCAGGCCTCGGGAGTGGGGGAACGGGATCATGACAATGTCGAACATCGCAAAGTCGGCCGCCGGGACGGCGGAGTCGTCGAAGGGTCTGTGGTCGGCGTTGCGTCGCGACTCGCGCGGCGGCACCGCCCTGCTGGTCGGCTTCTCGATGCCGGTCATCATCGGCGCGCTCGGCTTCGGCGTCGATACCGGCGTTTGGTACCTGGAAAAGCGCAAGCTGCAGCAGATCGCCGACACCGCCAGCCTGGCCGCGGTCCGGACCATGACCGGCGGCGGCTCCTCGACGCAGGCGCAGGCAGTGGCCCTCAGCGACGCGGTGCGCAACGGCTATGTCGCCGGCGCGACCAGCACCTTCACGGTCAACACGCCGCCGACCTCCGGCGCCTATGCCGGCAATCCGAGCGCCGTCGAAGTCGTGACGACGCGCAAGCTGCCGTTGTTTTTCAGCGGCTACTTCCTGGCGTCGGCCGGCAACATCTCGGCCCGGTCGGTCGCCTACCAATCGATGACCCTGGGCAAGAACGTCGAGGTCTCGCTGATGCTCGACGTCAGCTCCTCGATGAACGGCGCCACCGAGGTTCTCGGCGTCAGCAAGCTGCAGGGCATGAAAAACGCCGCCAAGGGGCTGATCGACATCGTCGTGCAATCGTCCCAGGCGCCGCAGACCTCGCGCGTGGCGCTGGTGCCCTATTCCTCGGCGGTCAATGTCGGCAGCACCTATTTCACCGCCGCCACCAACAAGACGCTGAGCGGCAGCTGGAGCAGCGTGGTCGAGCGTTCCGGTTCGTCGGCCTTCACCGACGACGCGCCGGCCGCCGGCAAGTGGCTGGGCGACCTCAAGACCAAGAAGGCCAATGCCCACGGCCCGTATTCGACCTTCGTGCAAACCCTGATGTCGAACGTGCCGTCCAGCGCCAAGCTGGTGCCGCTTTCGTCCGACAAGACATCGTTGAACGCCAGTGTCGATGCCTTCACGGCCTCGGGCACGACCGCCGGTCACATCGGCGCGGCCTGGACCTGGTACGCGATGTCGCCCAAATGGTCTGGGGTTTTCAGCGGCGGCAGCACGCCCAACGCCTACGATGCGACCCAGACGCACAAGGTCGCGGTGCTGCTGTCCGATTTCGACATGAACAGCTACTTCGAAACGAGCAACGGCAACGCCACCACCCAGACCCAGGCGCTGTGCAACAACATGAAGGCGGCCGGAATCACGGTCTACACCGTCGCCTACGGCCTCAACGCCAGCGACTCGACCGCGGTCAATCTGTGGAAGAATTGCGCCACCTCGGTCGACACGCGGTTTTCGACCAGCACCGTCGAGGGCATGAACGCCGCCTTCCAGGCGATCGCCGCCGCGGCGGTGAGCGTCGGCGCCACGGTCAGCCCGATGCTGGTCGAATAGTTTCAGACTTCAATCCGCCAAGCACCTTCGGGGAACGCCCTCGGCCTTCCTCCGTCCATCGGAGGAAGGTTTCTTTTTCCAGCGGGCGCGTCTGCGGCGGGCGAAGCTGCAGGGCGACGGCCAGAGCGGGCGATGACACGTCAGGTTGGCGTCATCGGCGAGCATAGAAAAGCGCATTCGTGTGAAGATTTGTCCTTACACCCTTGAAAAGTAATGTGAATCGGGTCCACTGTTAGCAAGATCGTCAATATGTCGTTAACATTAGAATCAAATAACTTCAATTAGTTAGAGATAAGTTTGACGATCGGACATGAAAATTTTACGTTCCCTTCATCGAAGCACGGCGGGCATGCCGGAATTTTGACGGAAGGCCCAGACGGTTCGAAGTGGTGTAACAAAGTTGCTTAAGGCGGATTTCCTAGTCACGTATTGATAAGCGGTCGGGGCGGCAGAGCCGCCAATCGTCACCCGGAACTGGTTGCCAAGAGCGGGCGTCGCAGACGTCGAGCCCGAACGGGGAAGCCTTGTCCGGACGACAATGGGGACCAAGGAGATTTTCAGATGTCGGTTTCATTGAAGACCAAGAGTGACGTGAAGCCTGGCAAGAGCCGGCTGTTGTCGTTGGCCCGCGATACGCGCGGCGGCACCGCCCTCATGGTCGGTTTCTCAATCCCGGTGGTGATCGGCGCCCTCGGCCTCGGCGTCGACACCGGCATGTGGTACCTGGAG
>DATFGV010000353.1:0-2069 GCA_035249115.1 Vineibacter sp. | reverse complement strand
GGCAAGCGGGAAGGCCCGCACACGGAGCGCATTGAGCTGATGGCCTTCGGCCTCGAGCTTGTCGAGCGCCTCGGCCATCGCCGGGCTGGTCGAGCCGAAATAGATCACGCCGGTCTTGCTCGCCTTTTTGGCCGGGCGCAGCACCGGCTGCGGCGCGATCCGCCTGGCGGTGTCGAACTTCTTGACCAGCCGTTCCATGTTGTCGACGTAGACCGGTCCTTCCTCGCTGTACTTGGCGTAGCGGTCCTTGGTGGTGCCGCGGGTGAAGAAAGCGCCCTTGGTCGGATGCGTGCCGGGATAGGTGCGGAACGGGATGCCGTCGCCGTCGACGTCGAGATAGCGGCCGAACTTGGCGGCCGCCGACGACAGCTGCTCGGTGGTCATCACCTTGCCGCGGTCGTAGGCCCGCGCATCGTCCCACTCGAACGGGGCGCACAGGCGCTGGTTCATGCCGATGTCGAGGTCGGTCATGACGAACACCGGTGTCTGCAGCCGGTCGGCCAGGTCGAGCGCCGCCGCCGCCAGGTCGAAGCACTCCTTCGGATCCTCGGGGAACAGCAGCACGTGCTTGGTGTCGCCGTTCGAGGCCACCGCGCAGGACAGGATGTCGGCCTGCTGCGTGCGGGTCGGCATGCCGGTCGACGGGCCGCCGCGCTGCACGTTGATGATCACCGCCGGGATCTCGGCGAAATACGCCAGGCCGATGAACTCGGTCATCAGCGAGATGCCGGGGCCCGAGGTCGAGGTGAAGGCGCGCGCGCCGTTCCAGCCGGCGCCGATCACCATGCCGATCGAGGCCAGCTCGTCCTCGGCCTGGACGACGGCGTACCTGGCCTTGCCGGTCTCCTTGTCGTGCCGCAGGCGGCGGCAATGCGACTGGAAGGCCTCGGCCAGCGACGAGCTGGGCGTGATCGGATACCAGGCGCAGACCGTGGCGCCGCCGTAGACGCAGCCCAGGGCGGCGGCGTTGTTGCCTTCAACGAAGATGCGGTTGCCGACCGCGTCGGCGCGGCGAACCTTGAGCTTGACCGACGCCGGATCGAGGTTCTTGATCACCCAGTCGCGGCCGAGATGCAGCGCCTTGACGTTGCTGTCGAGCAGCTTCTCCTTGCCCTTGAACTGCTCGCCGAACAGCCGCTCGATCTCCTTGGGATCGATGTCGAGCAGGACGCTGAGCGCGCCGACATAGATGATGTTCTTGAACAGCTGGCGCTGGCGGGCGTCGCTATAGGTGGCGTTGGTGATCGCCGTCAGCGGCACGCCCACGACGTTGATGTCGGGCCTGAACATCGCCTCCGGCATCGGCTTGGTCGAATCGTAGAACAGGTAGCCGCCCGGCTCGATCTCCCCGACGTCCTCGGCCCAGGTCTGCGGGTTCATCGCCACCATCAGGTCGACGCCGCCGCGCCGGCCGAGATAGCCCTTCTCCGTGACGCGTACCTCGTACCAGGTCGGCAGGCCCTGGATATTGGACGGGAAGATGTTGCGCGGGCTGACCGGCACGCCCATGCGCAGGATCGAGCGAGCGAACAGCTCGTTGGCCGAGGCCGAGCCCGAGCCGTTGACGTTCGCGAACTTGACGACGAAGTCGTTCACCGCCTCTAGCGCTTTTGGCATGCGTGCCCCGCTTGCGTCATCTCGATGTAGGTCTTGCGCATGTCCCACGCGCCCGTCGGGCAGCGCTCGGCGCACAGTCCACAGTGGAGACAGACGTCCTCGTCCTTGACCATGACCCGGCCGGTCTTCAGCCCGTCGCCGATGTAAAGGTCCTGCGTGATGTTCAATGCCGGCGCCATCAGGCGGGTCCGCAGCTCCTTCTCCTCGCCATTGTCGGCGAAGGTGATGCAGTCCATCGGGCAGATGTCCACGCACGCGTCGCACTCGATGCACAGCTTCGTGGCGAACACCGTCTGCACGTCGCAGTTGAGGCACCGCTGCGCCTCGTTGAAGGCAAGCTTGGGATCGAAGCCGAGCTCGACCTCGGCCATGATGTCCTTCAGCGCCTCCTGCTTGGCGCGGTGCGGGACCTTGAAGCGGTGGTCGACGGTCGGAGCGTTGTCGTAGCTCCA
>DATFGV010000352.1:0-3944 GCA_035249115.1 Vineibacter sp. | reverse complement strand
TCCCCACGCAATACGTGGGGAGGAATTGCGGCTTGCGGGCGTCGCTCTTTCATCCCTAGGCTTCGCTGCGAAGCTGAGGGAGCCCGACATGTCCGAGTGGGAAAAGCGCTATCAACGCCTGGCGTTCGATCGTCCGCATCCGCGCGTGCTGCGCGTCACCATGAACCGGCCCGACCGGCTGAACGCGACAGACGAGATCATGCATCGCGAACTGGTCGAGGTTTGGCGCGACATCGACGGCGATTCGACGGTCAATTGCGCCATCTTGCAGGGCGCCGGCGGCAAGGCGTTCTCGGCAGGTGGCGACTTCGACCTGATCCAGAAGAACATGTCCGACTTCAACCAGCTGATGAAGGTCTGGAAGGAAGCGCGTGACATCGTCTACAACGTCATCAACTGCTCCAAGCCGATCGTCAGCGCCATGCGCGGCCCGGCGGTCGGCGCCGGCCTCGTGGCAGGCATCCTGGCCGACGTGTCGATCGCCTCAAAGAAAGCGCGCATCATCGACGGCCATACGCGCCTGGGCGTCGCCGCCGGCGACCACGCGGTGATCGTCTGGCCGCTGCTCTGCGGCATGGCCAAGGCCAAGTATTATCTGCTGCTGTGCGAGGCGGTGAACGGCGAGGAAGCCGAGCGCATCGGCCTGGTCAGCCTGTGCGTCGAGGACGAGGAACTCGAGGCCAAGGCGGTCGAAGTCGCCACCAAGCTGGCCGAGGGCGCCCAGACCTCGATCCGCTTCACCAAGTATGCGCTGAACAACTGGCTGCGCATGATGGGCCCGAACTTCGACACCTCGCTGGCCCTGGAAATGCTGGGCTTCCTCGGCCCGGAGGTGAAGGAAGGGCTCGCCTCACACTTGGAAAAGCGCAAGCCGCAGTTCCCGCCGTTTTCGCCGGTTTAGGTCGAAAGCGACCAACAGCGAACGACCGGGTCTCTGCGTTTTCGGGACGGCCCGGACTGTGACGTCGGCGGGCGGCGAAGGTACCGCGCGCTCAGCGACAAAACCCAATGCCAGATAGACCTTGTGAGCGATCACTGGTATGATGGATGAACATAAGAAATGCAGGTCGGGGCACATCCGGCCGGTCGCGTTAGGGGAGAGTAATCGTGGAGTTAGCGCATTTCACTTCCAGCGTACCCAAATTCATCGGCTATCTGCTGGTCGCAATGGCGTTGGCGGGGGCGTTTGTCACCGTCTACATGCGAATCACGCCCTACAACGAGGTCGAGCTGGTCCGTAAGGGCAATGTCGCCGCCGCGCTGAACATCGTGGGCGCCTTTCTCGGATTCTGCGCGCCCTTGGCCAGCACCATCGCCCACAGCATCAGCATCCTCGACGTGGTCATCTGGGCGGTCGTGGCTTTGATCGTGCAGATCGGCGTCCACTTCGCCTGCCGTTGGTTGATCCCCGGCCTGGTACGGTTGATCGAAGAAGAAGGCAACGTCGCTGCGGGCTTCCTGGGCGGTGGCCTGGCGTTCGGTATCGGCACGCTGAACGCGGCTTGCCTCACCTATTGAGGTCCGGACATGCTGGGTCGAGCGTCTTCGCGGATCGCCTTGTCGGTGTTGGGCGTGGGCGCGCTCGGCGCCGGCACGGTCGGTCTGACCGGCACCGGCGGCGGCGCGCCGCGGTGTGCCGGCTATACCTACCCGACGGTCGAAGCTTGCCAGCTACGCCATGGCGCCTCGGCCCTCTGCCGGCAGAACCCGCAGGGGCTGTGGCAGCCCGATCGCTGCGCGGCGAGCAGTTCGCGCAGCACCAGCAGCGGCGGCAGCGGCTCGGGCTACCGCTCCTCCGGCCCTGGCTTGTGGTGGTGGGGCGGCAGCCGCGGCACAACGACCGCGCGCACGCCTACCGGAACCGGCAGCTCGACTCCGACCGTGGTCGGACGGTCGCCCTCATCCACCGGCGGCACGACGACGTCGTCGCCCGGCGGCTCGACCTCGAGCGGCTCGACCAGCAGCCGCGGTGGCTTCGGCAGCACGGGCAGTTCGTCCTCGTCCGGCAGCTAGCCACGCGCAGCCCGCATGCAACGCGAAGCATCGCCGCCGCGCACCGACTGGCAGCAGAAGCTGGAGTCGATCGGGATGACCTATCACCATCTCGACGGCAAACCCTATTGGACAGAAGACGCGCGTTACCGGCTGCGGGTCAGCGAGGTCGAGGCGCTTGAGGCCGCCACCGAGGAGTTGCATCGGATCTGCCTGGAAGCGGTCGACCACGTGGTCAAGAACCAGCTGTGGGACAGGTTGGCCATCCCCCGCCCCTTCGCCGACTACGTGACCGCCAGCTGGAAGCGCGGCGATCCCAGCATGGTCGGCCGCTTCGACCTGTCGTTCGACGGATGGAATCCGCCGAAGCTGCTGGAGTACAACGCCGACACGCCGACCGCCCTGCTCGAGATGGCGGTGGCGCAATGGTTCTGGATGAAGGACGTCGTGATCGGCGCCGACCAGTTTAACAGCGCGCACGAGCGACTGATCGACGCCTGGAAGGACCTTGCCAAGCGGATGCCGCCGGGCAACGTGCTTTACTTCGCGCGCTCCGAGGACGACCCCGAGGACTTCGCCACCTCGGAGTACCTGCGCGACACCTGCGTGCAGGGCGGTCTTCCCACCAAGACCCTTCGGGTCACTGACATCGGCTGGAACGGCAAGGTGTTTACCGACTTGGAGGAGAAGCCGATCCGCTTCATCCACAAGCTCTATCCCTGGGAATGGATGCTGCGCGAGGCGTTCGGACAGCACATCCTGACCGACCAGACCGGCTTCCTCGAGCCACCGTGGAAGATGATCCTGTCCAACAAGGGCATTCTGCCGATCCTGTGGCAGCTCTTCCCCGACCATCCCAACTTGCTGCCGACCTTTTTCGACGAGTTCGCGCCGCAGCTTGGCCTGCAATACGTGCGCAAGCCGCTCTACAGCCGCGAGGGCGCCAATGTCAGCCTGATCGGCCCCGGCCTTGGCCAGAAGACCGAGGGTGCCTACGGCCAAGAGGGCTACATCTACCAGGCTTACAGCAAGCTGCCAGTCAACGACGGTCAGCACGCCGTGGTCGGTTCATGGGTGATCGCCGGCCAGCCCGCCGGCATCGGTATCCGCGAAGATCCGACGCCGATCACGCACAATTTCAGCCGCTTCGTGCCGCACTACTTCTGAATCATCCTGCTTGTCGCTGGTCGGAAGATCGATGCACACGGTCGCGCTTGATGGCACGCGCCGACAGCCGACGGACGCTAAGGGAACCGTCACATCACGGTATCTCATAAACCGCGAGTTCGTCCGTCACGCCCTGCACCGAACGACGCTGCGCCATGGGCGACAGGCCTGTGGTCTTGAGCAGCGACGACGTCGCCGGATTGTTGACCACCGCGCCCGTGGCGTAGATGGCCCGCGAGTCGGCCAGCCCCTGCACACGGGAGGCGATGTTCACCGTCTGCCCGAAATAGTCCTGCCGGTCGTTCAGCATCACCGCCAGGCAGGGGCCCTCGTGGATTCCGATCTTGAGCTGCAGGTCGTCGCGCTTGCGCTCATCGCCCAGTTGCCGAATGGCTTCACGCATGCCGATCGCCGCCGCCATGGCGCGGTCCGGCGTCGGGAAGGTCGCCATCACGGCGTCGCCGATGGTCTTCACGACGGCACCAGCCTGGTTGGCGACGATCCGGTTGAGGACCTGGAAATGGGCCCGCACCAGATCGTAGGCGACGAGGTCACCGACCCGTTCGTAGAGCGATGTCGACCCCTTCAGGTCGGTGAACAAGAAGGTGAGACTGGTGATCTTGAGGCGCTGGTCGATGTTCAGCGTGTCGGTCCCGTAGAGGTCTCGGAACGTCTGGTTGGTCAGCAGCCGCTTGGCCGTCAGGAACGGCCGCCGGCGCCCGAGAATTTCGTGGAACCGCTCGTTCGCCATCATCAACAGCGGCAGCGCACGCTTGCCGCTCCGG
>DATFGV010000351.1:0-7092 GCA_035249115.1 Vineibacter sp. | reverse complement strand
CCGCCGGCGTGGGCCGGGCCGGGCTCCGAATTGAGCAGTACTTTGACATCGTCGACGTCGAATCCGAGCGTCGCGATGCTCGTCATGATCATCGGCGCGCTGGTGACGTCGGACGCCGAGCGCTTCGCCGAGCTCGAGCGCATGGCGACCTACTTCACGCGGCTGTGGAACGAGCGGGTCAACGCACCGCCGACCTTCGACCTGATCTCGATGCTGGCGCACGGCGAGACGACGCGGAACATGACGCCGCAGGAGTTCGTCGGCACCTTGGCGCTGCTGATCGTCGGCGGCAACGACACCACCCGCAACACCATGTCCGGCGGCCTGCTGGCGCTGCACGACAATCCCGGGCAGTGGCGCAAGCTGCGCGCCAACCCGGCGCTGGTGCCCAGCCTGGTGGCCGAGACCATCCGCTGGCAGACGCCGGTGATCCACATGCGCCGCACCGCCAAGGCTGATGCCGAGCTGTGCGGCAAGAAGATCCGCAAGGGCGACAAGGTGGTGATGTGGTACGTCTCGGGCAACCGCGACGAACAGGCGATCGAGGACGGCGACAGTTTCATCGTCGACCGCGCCCGGCCGCGCCAGCACCTCGCCTATGGCGCCGGCATCCACCGCTGCGTCGGCGATCGGCTGGCCGACCTGCAGCTCAAGATCCTGTGGGAAGAGATCCTGGCACGCGATCTCGACATCGAAATCGTCGGCCCGCCGGTCCGCGTCTACTCGAACTTCCTGCGCGGCTTCCGCCAGATGCCGGTGCGGATCAAGGGGTGAAGCGCCCTTCTGGAGCGAGGGAGGCCCGCGCTCCCAGGGATCACCACACCTCGGCGTAGGGCCGCACCTCGACATTGAACGACCAGGCGCAGCGGTCCTGGTGCGCGACGTGCCAGATCTCCTCGGCGATCGCCGCCGGCTGGATGAAGAAGTCGTCCGGCTTGTCCTTGTAGCGCTCGCGCGCCCAGGCGACATCGATCACCGCGTCGATCACCAGATAGGCGACATGCACGCCCTTGGGGCCGAGCTCGCGCGCCAGCGCCTCGGCGAGGATGCGCTGCGCCGCCTTGGTCGGCGCGAAGCCGGCGAAGTGCGCCCGCCCGCGCAGCGCCGAGGTGTTGCCCGTCACCATGATGGCGCCCTTGCCGGCCTCGATCATGGCCGGCGCGAAGCGTCGCGCCAGATAGAGCAGCCCCATGGTGTTGACCTGGAAGTTGCGGTTCAGCACCTGCGGATCGATCTCGAGGAACGAGCCGAAGGCGCCGCCCACGGCGTTGTGGATCAACACCTCGGGCTTGCCGAGGTCGCGCTCCAGCGCGTCGGCTGCGGCTTCGATTTGCGCCGGATCGGAGACGTCGCAGGCGTAAGCCTTGGCGCCCGGCAGCGTCGCCTCGAGGTCGGCCAGCCGCTTGGCGTTGCGCGCCAGCATGGCCACGCGGTAGCCGCCCTTGGCGAAGCGGCGCGCCAGCGCCGTACCGGTGCCCGGGCCGACGCCGGTGACGACACAGATCGGGTCTGCCATGACACGCTCCTCAGGCCGCCGCCTTGGCGATCTTGTCCAGGTACGGCGCCACGTCCGGCGCGAAGGCCGGATGGGCGCACAGTCGCGCATAGTGCGCCATGGCGCGCGAGTACTCGGCCGCGAGCCCGTCATGCAGGATCGGCGTCAGGCCCTTCTCCGCCAGTGCCCTGGCGCGCGGCTTCTCGTTGGCGAACAGGCTGAGCTCGGCGACAAAGCAGATGTCGGCGAGCGTGATGCCGTCGCCGACCAGGAACTGCCGCGCCGGCGCCAGGGCCTGGTCGATGCCGGCGATGTAGGTGGCGAAGGCATCGCGCGTGCGCGCATGGATGTCGGGCGTCACCGAATCGCGCAGCGACAGCAGGTAGATCTGCGAGTCGCGCGCGAACACCAGGCTGACATCGAGGAAGCTGTCGATGCGCGCCGCTTCGTAGGCGTCGCGGCCATAGAGCGGACAGGCATCGGCACCCAGCCGGGCCACGGCGCGCATGATGCTGTTCGACTCGAAGATGCCGATGGTGCCGTCGGGGCTGAACGCGGCCGGCACGGTGCCGAACGGGTGCGCCTCGACGAAGGCCGGCGTCTTGTAGAGGCGGCCCTTGAAGCCGGTCCTGCTCGTGCGCTGCAGCTCCGTCGCCTCGGCTCGCTCGGCGTCGGACAGCGGATGGGCGTCGAAATCCCACAGCCAGTCCTGCAGCGCGCCGGGTGCCGCGCCGCGCACGTCGATTGCGACGCCGCATAGCCTCGCGGCGATGGTCGCCTTCCAGATGCGCGGATTGGGCAGGTAGGAGAAGATGCGAAGCTGGCTCATGGGGATCGTCCGGCGGCGACCCGACGATGCATCATCGTGCGTCGGGCCGCACCGTCGTTCGATTCATGGCCGGCTGAGCCGATCTCATGTCCGGCGGGCGATCAGCCCAGTTCCGGCACCACCCACAGCGGCTTCTCGCCGCGCGCGACGCGCTGGACGTTGTCGAAGGCGTTGCGCAGGCGCGCGGTGTTGCTCTCCCAGGTCGGGCCGGCGAGATGCGCCGTCAGCACGACGTTGTCGAGCTTGAACAGCGGATTGTCGGCCGGCGGCGGTTCCTGGTCGAAGACGTCCAGGCCGGCGCCGGCCAGCGCGCCGGACGACAGCGCTTTGTGCAGCGCCGCCTCGTCGACCACCGGTCCGCGCGCCGTATTGACCAGGATCGTCTCGGGCCGCATCAGCGCCAGCTCCTCGGCACCCAGCATATGACGCGTCGACTCGTTCAGCGGCACGTGCAGCGACACCACGTCCGAGGTGCGCAGCAGCTCGCGGTACAGCCGGAAGCGCACGTCCAGCGCGTCCTCCTGGTCCTCGCGCAGGCGCGCGATATCGTAGTAGTGCACGATCATGCCGAAGGCGGCCGCCAGCCGTGCCGTCTTCTTGCCGATCGTGCCCAGGCCGACGATGCCCAAGGTCTTGCCGTGCAGCTCGTGCACCCGGGGCGTGTTGTTGCCGCGCCAGCGGCCGGCCGCGACGCTGGCATGCTGCCAGATCAGGCGGCGCGACACCGCCAGCATCAGCAGGATGGCGTGCTCCGACACCGCGATCGCGTTGGCGCCGCCGTTGTTGGCCAGCGGCACGCCGGCGCGACGGGCGGCGGCGAGGTCGGCGCGGTCGTAGCCGGCGCTCAGCATCTGGATCAGCCGCAGCTTCGGCGCCGCCTGGTACAGCTTCTCCTGCACCAGCATGTCGACGAAGCCCACCAGGTACTCGGCGTCGGCCATCGCCTTCGTGTATTCGGCCGAGCCCGGCGAGGCGATCACCAGTTCGAAGCCCGACGGCGCCATCTCGCGCGCCGGCCCGTGCGCGTCCGGCGGCGTCACCACCACGATCTTCGCTGCCATGTTCGCCTCCGCCCGTGTTGTCGTTAGGCCGGCAGCCGGTCGAGCATGTCCGGCAGCATGGCGTTGAACGCGTCGGCCCGTTCGAACGCCACCCAGTGGCCGGCGCCGGCGATGTACCGCAGGTCGATGTCCGGCTGATGGCCGCGCAGCAGGATTTCGCGCTCAGCCATGTAGGGATAGGCGGTCGAATCGAACTCGCCCCAGATCGCGCCGAGTCTCGTGGTGATGCCGGGCAGGCAGTCGCTCAGCACGCCGGCCTTGGACATCGAGCGGCTGTTGGTGCGCGCCCGGGTCGAGTTCAGGATCTGCATGTGGATGGCGACGCCATCGATCGATGCCGGATCGGCGACCATCAGCAGCTCGAGGTTGTGTCGCGCCTGCGCCACGAGCTCGGCCGGCGGCATGTCGCGGGTCAGCCGCTGCATCGGCCCGCGCGGCGCCCGGCGCAGCCGGAAGCCGCCCGGCCCGACCAGGGTGACGCTGCGCAGCCGTTCGTCCCGCAGGGTCGAGACATGGCCGCCGACCATGCCGCCGAACGAAAAGCCGCAGATGTCGTAGCGCGCCGCGCGCGGCAGCAGTTGGTCCATCGCCGCCTTCACGGCGTGCGTCACCGACCAGATGTCGCGCACGTCGTCGGGCGGATCGCTGTCGCCCAGGCCCGGCAGGTCGGCGGCGTAGACGGTGTAGCGCCCCGACAGCGGCAGCACGTTGCGGATCCAGTGGATCCACGAGCCGGAGCCGCCGTGGAACAGCACCAGCGGCGGCCGGCCGCTATTGCCGCCCCAGACGTGCCACATCATGCGCCCGCCGTTGGGCATCGCGATGCGCACCGCTTCGGCCTGGCGCTCGACCTCGGCGATGTGCTCGGCCGCGCTGCGGCCATCCGCCAGGCGCGGCACCGCCGAGAAATCCGGGGTCCACGACCAGGTCGTCATCCGTTCTCCGGCTGGCGCTGCGTGACGATGCGTGCGTTGCTGCTCACGCGGCCTCTGTAACACGGCCGTGTGGCCAACCGTATGCTTCCCTTGCAAGGCACCCCTCGCGCCCGGGGCGTCTGCGTGCCGCGCCGAGACGCTGGCGCGCAATGACGTGTCCGCGCTAGTCAGGCACTGTCGCATCGTGGCGTGAAGAGGAGATTGAAGATGCCGAGCAAACCGCTTGCGGGCATCACCGTCATCGAGATCGGCCAGGCCTATGCCGGGCCGCTGGCCGGCGCCATCCTGGCCGACATGGGCGCCGAGGTGATCAAGGTCGAGAAGCCCGATGGCGGCGACGACGCGCGGCTGTGGGGCCCACCCTTCGTCGGCGACGACAGCGCCATGTTCCACGCCAACAACCGCAGCAAGAAGTCGGTGACCCTCGACATCAAGTCGGCCGCCGACGTCGAGCGGCTCAAGGAACTGGCGGGGCGCGCCGACATCCTGATCCAGAATTTGCGGCCGGGCATTGTCAGCGATTGCGGCATCGGTCCCGACGATCTGCTGGCCGTCAACCCGCGGCTGATCTACTGCTCGATCTGGGCCTTCGGCTACCAGGGACCGCTGCGGCTGGCGCCGGGCTTCGATCCGCTGCTGCAGGCCTACGCCGCGGTCATGACCATGACCGGCCGACCGGAGGATCCGCCGACCTTCTGCGCACCGGCGATCAACGATGCGGCTACCGGCATGTGGTGCGTGATCGGCGCGCTCGCGGCGCTGCAGCAGCGGCACGCGACTGGCAAGGGCTGCGTCATCGACACGTCGTTGTTCGAGACCGCCGTCAACTGGGTGTCGGGCTCCGTCACCAACTATCACCTGACCGGCAATCTGCCGACCCGGCACGGCACCGCCAGCCCGCTGCTCGCCCCCTACCAGCTGTTCGACACCGCCGACCGGCCGCTGTGCATCGCCTGCGGCAACGACCGGTTGTTCGTCAAGCTGGCGGCCGCGATGGAGCATCCCGAATGGGCGCGCGACCCGCGCTTCGAGGACGGCCGCAAGCGCGTCGCCAACCGCCCGGCGCTGATCGCCACCATGGCGCCGGTGCTGCGCGCCAAGCCGCGCGATCATTGGCTGGCGGCCCTGGAAAAAGTCGGCGTGCCCTGCGCCCCGGTCAACGACGTCGCCGAGCTGGTCAACAGCGAGCAGCTGCGCGCCGTCGACCTGATGCGCACCCTGCCCGACAGCGGCATGAAGGTGGTTGGCCTGCCGATCTCGTTTGACCGGCAGCGGCCAAGCCCGCACAGCGACTCGCCGAAGCTCGGCGCGCACAACACCGAGGTGTTCGGCGCGCGGCGCTAGCACGGCGCAGCCGCGCCAGCGGCGCGGCGGCAGTGGCGGCGTATCCCTGCGGGCTGCGCCTGCTGCCGCCCTGAAGGTGGCGCCCGTCATCCTGTGATCGCCGCCCGATCCGGCGCCGCGCCGGACCCGGGTCCCGGCGGACCGGTCGCGCGGCCGCCGCGCATTTTGGTGCGACTGACGCGATGTGCGGGATTAGCAGGATTAGCAGGATTAGCAGAGCCGCTGCGCGTGGCGTTTTTATCAGTCATCGCAGCGCCACCTGCGGACATCGCTGGCGCGTGATCCTTCACCTCTCCCCGACGGGGAGAGGTCGGGCCGCGCAGCGGACCGGGTGAGGGGGCCGCAGGACGGACGCGACGCCTCTGAGCAAACTCCGCCTGTTGCACCGCCGCCCCCTCACCCGCCGCGCTGGCGCGCGTCGACCTCTCCCCGTTGGGAAGAGGTGAATCGCTCGGGTCGACCAGCCGCCAGACGGCGCTGCGTGGTGTGCCGTCGATGATGGTGCCGCCCGGCACGGCCGCAACATGGCCGTGCGCTTCCAGCAGCCGCATCGCGGCGCGGGCCGACGCGGCGTCGCGAGTGTGCGCCGGCCCGCTCTGGTAGACGTCGGCGAGATGCACGAGCGGCCGGCCGAGGCGGCGGAGATGGTCCAGCACCTCCTGCGCCCGGCGCAGCTCGCCGCGCTCGCCGGCCATGGTGGCGATGCGCGCCGCCTCGGCGAGATAGTGCCGCATCAGGCGGATGGCGCCGGCGAAGGCGTCGGCCGAGATCTCCTGCGTCTCCCAGTCGGTGTAGAGGCTGAGCACGCCGGCCAGCCGCGCCACATGCTCGGCGGCATTGCTGGCCAGCGCGCGCAGGCCGCCAAACGCGCCGCTGGCGGCCGCTTCGTCCTCCATCGCGTCCCTGAAATCCCACCACAGACGCTCGGCGTCCGGCGACAGCGGCAGCGCTGGTTCATGGGTCTCGACCACGTCCTCCACCAGGCGCAGCAGCGCGCGCAGGCGTGCATCGTGACGCGCCAGGACGTCCTCGGCGGCGGCGATACGCGCCGCCGGATCGTCGCCCGCCCGCCGCGTGCCGATGGTCGAGTCCGGCATGACGCACAGCAGCCGGCTGAACAGTCGCTCGTCGGCGAGGTCCGGTGAGGCCAGCCACGCCAGGCCATCGCCCGGCGGCGCCGCGAAGTGGACCGTGACCCGCTTGCCCGACACCCGCAGCACGCCGTCGCGCGGCTGGCGGCGATCGAGGCTGCCGTCGTCCCACAGCGCCGCGACGGCGCGCGACAGATAGCGCCGGCTGGCCGCCGAAGCGATGCGGCCGCCGGTCAGCGCCGCCGGCGCCGCGCCGAACCAGCCCATGCACGCCCGGCCGGAGTCCAGCATGGAGAACAACCCCTCCGGACTGGCGCCGCCGACCAGCAGGGTCGGC
>DATFGV010000350.1:0-7579 GCA_035249115.1 Vineibacter sp. | reverse complement strand
TCGCCAGCCGGCTGGACGAGACGCTGACCTTCATGGCGGCCTGCGGGCTGACCTCGGCGACCACGCCGCAGATCGCGGAAACCGATTTTTTCACCAGCCACGAGGCGTTGCTGCTGCCCTTCGAGCAGGCGCTGACCCGGGTCGATTCGACCAGCGGCGACTGGTACGACTGCTCCGCCCATATGCTGTGGATCGGCGAGCGCACCCGCCAGGCCGACGGCGCGCATGTCGAGTTCCTGCGCGGCGTCAAGAACCCGCTGGGCTTCAAGGCCGGCCCGGACATCGCGCCCGACGACGTGCTGCATTTGCTCGACGCGCTCAATCCGCGCAACGAGCCCGGCCGCATCACCATCATCACCCGCATGGGCGCCGACCAGCTCGAGGCCAGGCTGCCCGTCCTGCTGCGCGCCGTGCAGCGCGAGGGCCGCAAGGTCGTGTGGTCGTGCGATCCGATGCACGGCAACACCGTGAAGGCGGCCAACGGGCTCAAGACGCGGCACTTCGACGCCATCCTGCGCGAGGTGCGCGCCTTCTTCGCCGCGCATCGCGCCGAAGGCACGCATCCCGGCGGCGTGCATTTCGAGCTGACCGGCCAGGAGGTCACGGAATGCGTCGGTGGCGCGGTCGACATCACGGTCGACGGCCTGACGGCGCGCTACGAGACGCAGTGCGATCCCCGCCTCAACGCCAGCCAGGCGCTGGAGCTGGCGTTCCTGCTGGCCGAGCGGCTGAAGGCCGAGCGACTGGCGCGCGAACGCGGCGGCGCGCCCGCCAAGTAGCGCGCCGTCCGGACACTCTCGTATGCGCTGTCCTGAGCGAAGCGAAGGACCCGGAGCGCGGGCGTCCCGCCCGCATCGGCGGGAAGCGCCGAATTTCCGGATTTCGCCCTTCGCTGTCGCTACGGGCGAATGCGGGCGAGACGCCCGCGCTCCGAGTCCTTCGCTGCGCTCAGGACGATGAAACCATAGCTCCACCGCCCAAGGAGGAACGTCCGATGCATCCGGCCAATCCGGACGTCTCGCGCTACACCGATCACTACTTCAACCGCACCAAGGGCGTGATCGGCAAGTTCGGCGACTGCGCCGTGACCTACGCCATCTTCATGCGCCGGCCGGTGGTGTGCGCGCCGCGGCTGGCGTTGGACTGGCTGCAGGCGTTGACCGAGGCGCGCGGCGCCAAGGCCGAGGTCGATCTGCGATATCCCGAAGGCAAGTGGGTCGGCGCCGGCGAGCCGATCATGTACATCACCGGCTCGTTCTACCACCTGGTCGATCTCGAGACGATCTTCCTGCAGAAGCTCGGGCCGGCCTGCGTCGCGGCCTACAACGCCTACACCATGTGCGCCGAGATGCCGAAGACGGCGTTCCTCGCCATGGACGCGCGCCACTGCGCCGGCGCCGAAATGGCCGAGATGATGGCGTACGCCGCCTCGGTCGGCTCGGCGCGCGCCAAGCGCAAGCTGAGCGCGGTGGGTTTCATCGGCAACGCGACGCACGCCACGGCGCATTTCTTCGGCCGCGACCAGGGCATGGGCACCATGCCGCACGCGCTGATCGGCTACGCCGGCTCGACCTTGCGCGCCGCCGAGATGTACCACGAGGCGTTTCCCGGCGAGCCGATGACCGTGCTGGTCGACTACTTCGCCAAGGAGGTGTCGGACTCGCTGGCGGTGTGCCGGCGTTTCCCCGACCTGGTCGCCGCCGGCCAGCTGTCGGTCCGGCTCGACACCACCGGCGGCCGCTACGTCGAGGGGCTGGATCCGCAGGAATCCTACGCCGCGCTGGAACGGCACGCGCCGGGCGCGATCCGCGGCTATCGCACCGAGGAGGAGTTGCGCCACCTGGTCGGGACCGGCGTGTCGGCGGCGGCGCTGTTCCACCTGCGCGATCGGCTGGACGCCGAGGGTTTCGGCAAGGTGCGGATCGTCGCCTCGTCCGGCTTCGGGCCGGCGAAATGCCGGGTGATGGCCGAGGCCGGCGCGCCGATCGACGTCGTTGGCTCGGGCTCATTCCTGCCGGGCAACTGGAGCGAGACCTACGCCACCGCCGACATCGTCGAGTATGACGGCGTGCCGCGGGTCAAGGTCGGCCGCGAGTTCCTGCACCGCACCCGCACGACCAGAGGCCCGGCGCTGTAGCGTCGTCAAAAAGAGAGTGCGTCAGCGTCGCCATCTTGGCGTCGGTCCACCGCTGACAACGTAGACGCCGATTGAGATAAGCAGGATCGCGGCCCAATCGATGGATGACGGCCATTCGCCGAGGATCGGAATGGCCATGACGGCGGTCATTGCGGGACATGAGGCGGCAAACGCCGCGCCGCTGGACGCACCTAGAATGCTGACAGCGAGGCCATACACGACATACGAGACGACCGCCGTCAGGAGGCCCTGCACGAGGGCTTGCAGCGCGATCGCGCCCGGCGGGGCGTCAAACAGTGCCGTGCCAGCCACCGCGACGTATGGCGGCAGGAAGATCAGCATCGAGCCAACCGCGGAGATGGCGGCGGCGTGCAGGCCATCGAGGCGTGCTCGCCGCATGGCAACGGTGTAACAGGCAAAGGCGAACGCTGCGGCGACGAACAGCAAGTGGCCGATGTTCTGCAACGTGCCGATCGTGGCGCCGCTGATGGCGACGATCGCAACAACGCCGGTCGCGATGAACACGAAGCCGGCCAGCTTCTGGATCGTGAACGCCTCCTTTAGAATAGCTGCTGCTAGCAAGGCCACCAGCAACGGCATGACACCCGGAAAGAGTGCGCCAGCATGTGAAGCGGGCGCATACAGCAGCCCGGCATTGGCCAACAGCACTGTCGGCGCGCCGCCGAGCACCAGCGCCGCCAACCCGATCCAGCCAAGGCGATCCAAAGCGAGTCCGTAGCGCATCAGATAGGGCAGCAAGAGCAGTCCGGCGACGCCGAACCGGATCGCCGAAATGTCCCAGGGCGTCAGGCTGGAGCGAAGCCCGAGGCCGGCCACCACAATGTTTCCAGACCAGATGAGGACGGCGGCAAGCCCGAAGAGCGCACCTCGCAGATATTCCGCACTCTTCCGCCCGGTTGCGGCCAGTTCGACCATGTCTCCACCCATGACTCACTCAGCATAACCATCTAAATGTTATTTAAAGGTTATGATACCGGACGGTACGATGTGATACAAGTTCGCGGATGCGAAGAAAATCCGACCCGTTCGAGTGGAGCGGAGGCCATCCCGCCCTTGATCTCGTCAACACGCTGGACGAGCGACCGTTCGTCCAGCCGATCGAGAACCTCGCGACGTATCGCGATCTTGTCGGCTTCGCCGAATTGGCCGGACTCATCAAACCGGCCTTGGCAGCATCGCTGCGGACCCGAATTGGGCCGGGCAGCGCGCGCATCGCCGACCGCGCCCGCAGGTTGCGAGAGCATTTGCACGGGGTACTGTCGGCAGTGCACCGAAAGCGCACGATGCCACGACGCGACTTGGCGGCGATTGCGTCCGCCGTCCGGGTCGCCCATGCCGCCCGGGTCCTCGTGGCGTCGTCTTCAGGAGGCCTCGCGAGTCACCGATGGGCGCGCCCGACGGCAGCCGAGATTCCCTTGCACGCCTGCGCGCTGGCTATCGAAGGCCTGCTGACGGATGTTGATCGCCGACGACTGAGAAAGTGCGGCGCTTCCGATTGCGATGTGTACTTTGTCGACACCAGCAAAGGACATCGCCGGCAGTGGTGCAGCATGAAGAACTGCGGTAACCGCGAAAAGCAACGGCGCTGGCGGTCGAGTTCGGGGTGAGCGGAGACCGAATCGGAGCCGGTCGTGTCGTGGAGGCCATCTACCGGAGGCGTTCGTTACGAGACAGGAAGTTGCGCATGCCTCGGCACATCGCGTTTCGACGGGCAGCTGGCCGATGTACGGCCGCGGCGCTGTTCCATTGACGCGACAGGCTGGACGCCGAGGGTTTCGGCAAGGTGCGCATCGTCGCCTCGTCCGCTTCGGCCCGGCGCTGTAGCGCCGTCAAAAGGCGAGCGTCTTGGCCTTGTCGATGGCGTCGAGCACCTCGGGAGAGGTGGCGTAGCGTTGGCGTGCGATGGCCACGTCGCGTTCGAGATCGTTGCAGCGCAGGCGTGACATGGCCGCCTCGATGTCGGTCTTACGAGCGTCGTCGTAGGGTTCCTCGCCGCCCCAGTGGTTGCAGTCGACGATCCGGTAGATGAGGCCGGCCGCCTCCGACGGCAGGCCGCGCGTCAGCGCTTCCATCGTGCTCTGATAGTCGGCCGCCAGCGGCGCGGCCCAGAACAGACTGCATCCCGCTATGACGGGCCACGCCGTCATGCGCCTTCGGCCGGCGTCGCGCTGCGTCATGGTTCGCTCTCCGATGTACCTTCGCACCGGGCGGGAGTATAAGACGCGCCCGATCACCGGAGTCTTCAGCGCAAAGGGAGGGCCGTCATGAAGTACGTTCTGCTCGGCACGCTCGGCGTCGAATGGGCCAGCAAGCAGGCGGAGCGCACCGCCAAGGCGCGCGCCAAGCTCGACAAGCTCGGCATCAAGATCGAATCGATCCACTACACCCAAGGACCATACGACTTCGTGGACGTGGTCGACGCGCCCAGTGCCGAGGCGATCCTCGCCTTCTCGGTGTGGTACGCCGCGCAGGGGCTTGGGCGCATCCAGACCATGCCGGCCTTCGACTCGGCGAGCTTCGAGAACGCGGTGAAGCAGGCGTCCGGCTAGTCCGCGGATCCCGTGCGCGCCCCCTCGTCCTTGGCTGCGCTCAGGACGACGGAAAAACCCCAGCCGATAGGTGCGACCATGGAAGCGGTCAAAGACGCCAGCCATCTCTACGAGGTCGAGCGTCGCGCTCAGCACGCGGCGCGGCCGGGCTTCCGCATCAGCGAGCTGCAGATCAGCCCGACCCAGCAGGTGCCCTGGCACTACCACACCAACGTCGCCGACACGTTCTACGTGTTGGAAGGCAAGCTGCGGATCTTCCTGCAGGATCCCAAGGAGGACGTGCGGCTCGGTCCCGGCGAGACCTTCACCGCGCCAGCCGGCCGGCCGCATCTGGTGACCAACGACGGACAATCCTCGGCCACCTTCCTGGTCCTGCAAGGCATCGGCGACTACGACTTCGTGCCCCTGACTCGCGCCGGCGGCTGGCGGCCGGCCGGAGAGGCGGCCGCGGCGACGGCGGGCGCATCTGATAAGCGGTGATGCTGAGCCGCCGCAGCGCTGGCGCGCGCCAGGCCGCGGTGGCGACGATCAGCAGGGTGACGATGCTGCCCAGGCAAACGGCGCGGCCGGACGAAGGCTTCGAATAACCTGTGCGCTTGTCTGGGGCGTTGGCGCGCTGCCGATTGCAGACGGCCGACCGTCGCCTTTGATGTGCGCGGCGACGGTGCCTTTGCCAGCGGCAAGCGATCGCCGTCAGCCGCGAGGCGCCTCCTGTGACGCACCCAGCCACCGCCGGGCGAACGCCAGCGCGACGCAGAACAGGATCGCCACGCCGATGCCGAAAACCAGGTGAAAGGCGATCTCGATCGGTACCCTCGCGGCGACGAAGCCGCCGCCGACGCCGAGCCCCTTCAGTGGCAGCGCGACGAACCAATAGCCGGCGAGCGGGGCGAGTCCGTACACCAGGCCGCCCGCGAGCCGTCCGAAACGGGCGGTGAGCCGCGGTTCGAGCAATGCGTAGCCCAGCCCCCAGAGCCCGGCCCAGAATGCCAGGTTGAGACTCCGCGGCACGCCGAACGGCGGCACCGGCATGAGGCTCCAGGGCAGGGCCGGCAACAGCCCCGCGGCGTACAGGGCGGCGCCGAGCGCACCCTGGAAGATCAGGTGCGAGAAGAAGCCAGCGCCGAAGCCGAGGGCCAGACGCGTCGGGATCATAGTCATGGCGAAGGACTCCTTGGGATTACTGCTTGGCCGCGGCCGGCGTGGTGCGGAAACCGATCGCCAGCCGATTGTAGGCGTTCATCAGGCCGATCGCGATCGTGAGGTCGGCAAGCTGCTTCTGGTCGAACACGGCGGCGGCCGCCTGATAGTCGGCGTCGGGCACGCCCGTTTCAGCGACGCGCGTCACCGTCTCCGCCCAGGCAAGCGCTGCGCGCTCGGTCTCGCCGAACAGCGCGCCGCTGTCACGCCAGGCTGGAACCAGTACGAGTTTCTCGACCGTCACGCCTTCCTTCAGCAGGTCGCGCGAATGCATGTCGATGCAATAGGCGCAGCCATTGATCTGCGAGATGCGAAGGTAGACGAGGTCTACCAGGGTCTTCGGCAGGCCGCTTTTCATGATGTGGCCGTAGACGCCGCCGAGCGCCTTCACGCCGGCCGGTGTCACAGCATTGTAGTCCATGCGCTGGGTCATCTGACATCTCCAAACATCGAGTGGTCGGGCAGAGCCATTTTGTGGCTCTGCCCTCGCGGCTCATTTCACAGGGCGGGGACCGTAAACGTCACCGTCTGCGAGGCGATGACGCGGTGCGTCGGATCGGCCAGTTCGATCAGGACCTTGTGCTCGCCGGGAGGCAGCGGAGCCACGACGATCGATTGGGTGTTGCCGAAGTCCGCCCAATGCCACGGCAGGTCGTTGAGGGTGACGTGCAGATGCCCGACGCGCGGCGAGAGCTTGAGGGCGTCCTCTCCCACCACCGGCAGGATGCGGAAGTTCTCCAGCCGGTACGGGATCACCGCCACGCCCCGGGCCAGCGGACCGGGCGCCGGGGCGTCCACGATCAGCTTGGGCGCCGGCTCGTTCCCGATGGGGACGAGTTGCGAGACGCTATGGCTCTCGGCGAAGGCGTTCGGGGCGAGGACGGGGCCAGCCGCGAGCAGAGCGACGGCACCGGCGGTGGCAAGCAGGCGTTGGGTGAGCGTTTTCATGGTCGTTCTCCTTGGTGACGGAAGATCAGTGAGCCTGAACTGGGCGCGACCATGCCCGAACGCCTGGATTGCCGCTTGGAGATGCCGCGGATTTTCCTTCCAGATCGGCATGATTTTGGCGGCAGGCGGCGTGTGCTAGGCTGCGGTCCTCGCCCTCACGCCCGCCGCGGAGCTCGGTTTTGCTCTATCGGTTCAATGATTTCGTCATGGACACGAACCGGCGCGAGCTGCGCCGCGGCGACCAGCTCGTGGCCGTCGAGCCGCAGGTCTTCGACGTGCTGCGGTTTCTCATCCAGTCGCGCGACCGCGTCGTCAGCCGCGACGACATGCTGGCCGAGGTCTGGCAGGGGCGCATCGTCTCGGAGGCAACGCTCAGCAGCCGCGTCAACTCGGCGCGCAGCGCGATCGGCGACAATGGCGAGGAGCAGCGCCTTATCAAGACGCTTTCGCGCAAAGGGTTCCGCTTCGTCGGCGCGGTGAACGAGGGGCCCGACCTCGCGTCGCAGCCGCGGGCCGAGGCCGAAGCGCAGGATCGCGGTCCGTGTCCGGCCGAGCCGGACTTGCCGTCGATCGCCGTCCTGCCCTTCAACAATATGAGCGGGGACCCGGAGCAGGACTATTTCTCTGACGGCATGGCCGAAGAGATCATCACCGCGCTCTCGCGCATGCGCTCGCTCGTGGTGATCGCCCGCAACTCCAGCTTTCAATACAAGGGCCGCTCCGT
>DATFGV010000349.1:0-2379 GCA_035249115.1 Vineibacter sp. | reverse complement strand
CCGCGAAGCCGGCTACACCGACGAAGAGATCGCGAGGTTTACGGCGGCATCGACCAGGACCGCGGCCGAGTAGCCTTCATGGTGAGCCTGTCGAACCATGAAGGCGCCGCAAGGACGGCTGTGCGGACCACTTCATGGTTCGACAAGCTCACCATGAAGCGGTTCCTGCCTCACGAGCCCACGGCATGACCGGCGCGCCGCGATCTTTGGGTCTGGCGCTGGCGCTGTTGGTGGCTGTGCTGACCGTTGTTTCGATCATCGTCGGGCCGGCGGATCTGCCGTGGCGGGCAGCGGTCGCCGATCTGCTGGCGGGCCGCGACAGCGTGCCGGCGCTGGTTCTGGCGGACATCCGCCTGCCGCGCGCGCTGCTGGGCGCGACGGTTGGCGCCGCGCTCGGCCTGGCCGGCGCCGCCATGCAGGGGCTGCTGCGCAATCCGCTGGCCGAACCCGGTGTGCTGGGTGTGTCGGCCTGCGCCGCGCTGGGTGCGGTCGTGGTGTTCTACAGCGGCCTCGCGCAGGCCGTGCCGGTCGCGCTGCCGGCCGCCGCAATGCTCGGCGCGCTGCTGGGCACGGCGGCGCTGTTCGTCTGGGCCGGCCGCGGCGCCACGGTCGCGACCCTGTTGCTGGTCGGCGTCGCGATCAACGCGCTGGCCGGCGCCGCCACCGCCTTCAGCCTGGCGCTGTCGCCCAACCCCTACGCCTTCTACGAGGTGATGTTCTGGCTGATGGGATCGCTGGCCGACCGCAGCCTGGCCCATGTGGCACTGGCGCTGCCCTGCGTCGCGCTGGGCGCGATCCCGCTGCTGCTGATGCGCCGTGCGCTGGACGCGCTGTCGCTGGGCGAGGAGACGGCGCTGGCGCTGGGGGTCTCGCCCCATGGCGTGGCGCGCTGGATCGGCTTGGGCACCGCGCTGGTCGTGGGCGGCGCCGTCGCGGTGTCGGGCGTGATCGGCTTCGTCGGGTTGATGGCGCCGCACGCGATGCGGTCGTTCGTCGGCTACCGCCCGGGCGCGACCATGTTGGCGTCGGCTGGCGCCGGCGCGGCGTTGACCCTGGCCGCCGACATCGCCGTTCGCCTGTTGCCGACCGGCCGCGAGCTGCAGCTGGGCGTGATGACGGCGCTGCTGGGCGCGCCGTTCCTGGCCTGGCTGGCGCTGCGTCGCCGTGGCAATCGTGTCGGGAGCGCGCCATGGCTGTGAGCGCGCGCGGCCTGCGGCGGGCGTTGGACGGGCGGGTCGTGCTCGACGGCATCGACGTCGACATCGACACCGGCCGCATCACGGCGGTGATCGGCCCCAACGGCGCCGGCAAGTCGACCTTGCTGCGGCTGCTGGCGGGCGTCGATGCGCCCGACGCCGGCGAGGTCACGCTGCAGGGCACGCCGGTCCGCGCCCTGCCGGCAATGACACGGGCGCGGCGGATCGCGTTCCTGCCGCAGGCCGCCGAGCCGCAGTGGCCGCTCGCCGGTCGCGATGTCGTAAGTCTCGGCCGGCTGCCGCACGGCGCCGGCTTCGATCGCTTGTCGGCTGACGACGCGCGCGCGGTCGACCAGGCGATGGCGCGCACCGGCACAGCTGACTTTGCGGCGCGTCGGGTCGACCATCTGTCGGCGGGCGAGCGCGCCCGGCTGTTGCTGGCCCGGGCGCTGGCCACCGAGGCCGATGTGCTGATGGCCGACGAGCCGACGGCGGCGCTCGACCCGGCCTATCAGCTGGCGGCGATGGCGGCGTTGCGCCATGAGGCCGGGCGCGGTGCGGCGGTCGGCCTGGCGCTGCACGACCTCGGCCTGGCGGCGCGTTTTTGCGACCAGCTGGTGCTGCTGGCGGCGGGCCGGGTGCTCGCCAGCGGTTCGCCAGCCGATGTGCTGCGTCCAGATGCGTTGCGCACCGCCTACGGTGTGACGTTCGATCTGGTCGCCTGGGGCGATCATCGCTTGCCGGTGCCGCTTGCGTCCCATTCTGGCGCCGGAGCCTCACCATGAGAGGGATGGCACCGGGCATCGCGACAGGCGGCACGACGAACGTCGGCTGGGCGCTGAGTGCGTCGCTGGGCGTGCACGCCTTGGCGCTGGCGGCCATCGTCTGGGGTTGGGGCTCGCCATCGGTGCCCCACGGCGCGCTGCTGATGGACGTCGAGCTGGTCGAGGCGGCGGCGGTGGCACCCGGACAAGGCCCGGGCGATCCAGCGCCGTCCACGGCGGTTGAGCCTGCGCCACCTGTTGCGCAGCCGCCAACGCCAGCCGCGGACGTCGCCATCGTCCTGCCGGCGCCCGAGGCGACCCCACCGGTGCAGGCGGACGAGTGGCGGGCGAAACCTGCTGTTCCCGTTGAGCCGCCGGCGGCCGCGCCGCCTGCGCCCCCGACGCCGCCGGCGGTCAAG
>DATFGV010000348.1:0-7190 GCA_035249115.1 Vineibacter sp. | reverse complement strand
CGATCAGCCGCGGCGCCTTCAAGCCGGCGCTGGCGATGGCGCGGTAGACCTGCGCCTCGCGCCGCACCGTATAGGGCTCGACGCCCGGCGGCCGTGGCGGCGCCCAGCGCAGGTAGACGTCGCGCGTGCGGCCGGCGTCATCCTGCACGTCGACCGCCCAGGAGCGGCAGCGATTGCCGCCGGAGAATTGCGTGGCCCGCACGACGCGCCCGCCGCAGGTCTCGGCGACCCAATCGAACAGCGCCGCCTCGTCGGCATCGCGCACCGCCGTGCCGCCGGGATCAGGCGTCGGGCGCGCAGTCTCGACCGAAGGCGGCATCGACGTCGCTCGCGTTGGTAGGCCGTGCCTCAGCGGCACGAGAGGCGAGATATCAGTTTTTCCCGCCCCGCACCAACAGGCGCCGCCGCGATGCCACCTATGCAGGCGCGGCGCGGACATACGGCAGCGCCGCGCCCGTCGCCCAAGCGGCACGCGCCCAGCCCGCTACGACGCTCACGGCGGCGCGTCGTCGATCTCCAGATCGAGCAGCACCCAGATCGCCGCCTTCTGCCAGTGCAGGCCGGCATGCAGGGTGGCGTAGACGCCGCCGGGCAGCGCGCCGGTGACGACGTATTTCAGCGCCAGCAGCCCCGGCACCTCGTAGCGCGTCACCCGGCCGGGCATCACCCGGGCGATCGCCGCTTGCGCGACCTCAGCGGTCAGCGCCCGCTCCAGCCGGCGATAGGCCGATTCGTCGACAGCGACCAATGTCAGGTCCAGCGTGTGGCCCTTGTCGCCGGCGCGCCCGACCGAGATCGATCCCACCCTCATGGCGCCACCGCCCACACGATGTCGCTGGCCACGCGCGTCCGATCGATCAGCCCGTCGACCACGGCGAGGCTCGGCCGCCGTTCGCTGCGCACGCTGCCGCCGCCGGCCGGACCCGACAACGTCAGCGCATAGACCTCGTCCTCGATCAGCTGCGCCGTCTCGGCGTCGGCGCAGCGCGCCGAGACGTGCACACGGACCTCCGGCAGCACATTGGGCGCCGGCAGCGAGGCGGCGCCGATGATCGAGTCGACCCCGACCAGGTCGATGCGCAGGTCCTGGCGCGGCAGCGCCTCCAGCCGCAGCCGCAAGGTATCGGCCGCCACCCGCGCGCGGTTGAGCGCGCCGGTGCCGGCATAGCCGATCTCGACATCGGCGACGAAGCCCGGCTCCTCGACGAAACCCGAGACCTTGAGCTGCGTCGGCCGGCCGCGGCCCGCCGCCCCCGTCATCCGCAGGCGATTGCGGCCGATCTCCTCGAAGCGCACGCCAGTGAAGTCCAGGATCACGTCCGGCGTGATGTAGCGCGCCGGATCATGCACTTCGTAGAGCAGCTGCAAGGTCGCGGTCAGCCGGTCGACGCGGCCGGGCGCGCCGTCCGGCAGGAAGATCTCGGCCGTGCCGTCGGCAAAGACCTTGGCTAGTGGAAAGCCGAGCTGCGCGAAGTCACGCGCCGAGAGGCTGCCGCCGTCGACCGTCTCGAAATTGCCGCCGGTGATCTGGCCGGAACATTCCAGCAAATGGCCGACCGTCGTGGCGCCGGCCAGCGCCGCCTCGCTGCCGTCGAGGATGGCCATGGCATCGGCCGAGAACAGTGCCGAGTCGGCGCAGCGCCCGGTGACCACGACGTCGGCGCCCTGCGCCAGAGCCGCCGCGATCGGCTCGGCGCCGAGATAGGCGTGCGCGCCGATCAGCTCGCCGCGGATCGGGCTGTCCCAGGTCACGGCGTCCTTCAACGCCAGCACGTCGTCGCCGACGACGGCGGCCACGTTCAGGCCGCTGAGGCCGAGCGTGCCGCCCAGCGCCGCGATCTTGCCGGCGGCCGCCGACGGATTGGCCGCGCCGAGATTCGAGATCACGCGACAGCCGTTGGCGCGTGCCACCGGCAGCAGCGGCCGCAGCCGCCGCTCCAGCCGCGGATCATGGCCCGCGTTGGGATCGGCACGACGGGCGCGCAATCCCGGCACCAATGTGCGTTCGGCCAGGCATTCGAGCGCAATGGCGTGCACCTGGCCTGACGCCACCATCGTCACGGCCGGATCGATGCGATCGCCGGCAAAGCCGGCACCGCAACCGATGACGCGGGAAGGCGGAGAGGATGTCATCGCTCGACCGTGGCAATGTTCCGGGATGCCGCCGCCAGCGTGTAGACTACTGTCAGCCGCATCTCTCAAGCCGACTCAAAGAATGTTCAGCAGTCGACATGCGTTGCTGTCGTCCTGAGCGAAGCGAAGGTCCTTTTGGACCGTCGTTTGGCACGAGACGCGAGTTGACACATAGAATATCCATCGTCGGTCCGTGCGGTTCGACGGCTCAAAAGGTCCTTCGCTTCGCTCAGGACGACAGAGCTCCCGATCTCAATCATGTCGTCTCTCAGTTCGTCAAGTCGGTTGAGAAATCCGGACTAGACACACAGAGGCGCGCCATGTCCAGCGCGGCGCGACTGGCGGCGATGCATCGGCAACATTGTGGCCGACCCGATCGCGCAAGATGCGCCTGGCCGGTGGCGATGCTAAGGTCCACGTTCATGACGTTGCGACCGAGGCGAGTGACATGGACGCGGTGAGCTTGGCCGAGCGCCGCAACCGGGCCTTTGGTACCGGCGCGCCGCTGTTCTACGACGCGCCGCTGCATATCGTGCGCGGCGATGGGGTGTATCTGTTCGACGCCGACGGTCGGCGCTATGTCGACATGTACAACAACGTGCCCTGCGTCGGTCACGCCAACCCGCACGTCGTGGAGGCGATGGCCCGGCAGCAGGCCACCCTCAACGTCCACAGCCGCTACCTGCATGAGGGCATCGTCGCCTTCGCCGAGCGCCTGGCCGCGCTGCATGGCCCGACGATCGACAGCGTGCTGTTCAGCTGCTCCGGCACCGAGGCCAACGAGGCGGCGCTGCGCATGGCCCGCTTTGCGACCGGCCAGCGCGGCATCGTCTGCACCAACGGCACCTATCACGGCAACAGCGAGGCGGTCAGCCAGCTGACGCGGCTGGAGGCCGGCAGCACCGTCTTCCCCGAGGTCCGCGCCATCCCGTTCCCCGAGAAGCTGCGGCCGCTGCTGCCCGGCGCCAGCGACGCCGAGCTGGTGGAGGCCTACCTCGACCGGCTGCGCGGCGCGATCCGCGACCTGCAAGAAAGCGGCGCCGGTTTCGCCGGCCTGATCGTCTGCTCGATCCTGGCGAACGAAGGGCTGCCCGACATCCCGCGGGGCTTCATGCCGCGCGCCGCCGAAATCGTGCGCGAGGCCGGCGGCCTGGTGATCGCCGACGAGGTGCAGGCCGGCTACTGCCGCACCGGCAAATGGTGGGGCTACGAGGTCACCGGCTTCACGCCCGATATCGTCGTCACCGGCAAGCCGATGGGCAACGGCCTGCCGCTGGCGGCGACGGCGGCGAGCCGGGCGATCATCGACGCCTTCCGCGCCAAGACGCGCTATTTCAACACCTTTGCCTCCAGCCCGCTGCAGGCGGCGGTCGGCATGGCGGTGCTCGACGTCATCGAGCGCGACGGCCTGCGCGACAACGCCGGCCGGGTCGGCGGCTGGCTGAAGGCGGCGCTGGCCGAACGCAAGCCGCGCTCCGCCGCGATCGCCGACGTCCGCGGCCACGGCCTGTTTGTCGGCGTCGAGATCGTGAAGCGCGGCGATGTGGCGGCACCCGATCGCGATGGCGCCGTCGCCATCGTCAACCGCCTCAAGGACCGCGGCTTCCTGACCAGCAACGCCGGCGCCCACGGCAACATCGTCAAGATCCGCCCGCCGCTGCCCTTCGCGCAGCCGCACGCCGAGGCGTTCCTTGAGGCGTTCGACGCGACGATCCGCGAGTTCAATGGATAGAAAAGCTGCCGCGCGGATTTTCACGGCGCCGGCGCGCCAGGCGCTGGCGGCGTTCCCGATCGACCCGGATGTGCTCGAGCTGGTGTCGGTGGGAGAGAACGCCACGTTCCGCGTCACCGACCGTCGCGACGGCGGCGCCTACGTGCTGCGCCTGCATCGGCCGTGGTACCACACCCACGATCGGCTGCTCGCCGAACGGGTCTGGGTGCGCGCGCTGGCCGAGGCCGGCATCGCGGTGCCGGTTGCGGTGCCCGCCCGTGATGGCGCGGAGTACACCACCGTCACTATTCCCGAGATCGGCGAGCAACGCTTCGCCGGTCTTGTGCGCTGGACCGAGGGACAGTTGCTGTCGCAGGTGCTGGCGCGCACGACCGATCCGCAGGTGGTCGAAGGCCACTTCCAGCAGCTCGGCGCCGTCGCGGCGGCCATCCACAACCAGTCAAGCGCCTGGCGGCCGCCGGACGGCTTCTCGCGGCACGCGTTGGACCGCGACGGCCTGATGGGCGACGCGCCCTTCTGGGGGCCGTTCTGGGAACACGCCACTCTGTCGGCAACCGAGCGCCGGCTGCTGCTCGCCGCGCGCGATCGCATCCGCGGCGTGCTGGACCGCCTGGGGCACGATCCGTCGACCTGGGGCCTGATCCACGCCGACATGCATCCCGGCAACGTCCTGGTCGCCGGCGGCCGCCTGACCGTCATCGACTTCGACGACGCGGCTTTCGGCTGGCATCACTACGAGATCGCCGTCGCGCTGGTGCACCAGCAGCCGGCGGCGAACTTCATCGCCATCGAAGACGCCTTTCTCGCCGGCTACCGGGCGCTACGCCCGTTCAGCGAGGCGCAACGGGCGTGGCTGCCCCTGTTCCGGCTGATCCGCGGCATGGTCCAGATCGGCTGGTATCACCAGCGGCCGGAGCACGGCGTGCCCGACCACTTCGTGCCGATGAAGGACCACGTGTGCGATCAATGCACCGCGTTCCTGCGCGACGGCACGGTGCCGTGACGCGAGCAGCCAGCCCCATAAAGCGCGTTCCGACCGGGATGCCCCCGCCACCAGGGCGGGGGCACGCAGCACGACTTGCCGCGGCCGGCCTTATGAGCACTTCGGCTTGATGCGGAACTCGACCCGGCGGTCGAGGACGTCGCTGGCGTCATCGCGACCCGTACCGACCATCACCTCGCGGGGACCGACACCGGTCGCGGCGATGCGGCTGGCCAATGGCGGCGCCAGCGCCACCAACCTTTGCTCAACCGCTTGCGCGCGCTGCGTCGACAACCGTTCGTTGACGTCGGCAGGTCCCGTCGTGCTGGTGTGCCCGCGGATTTCCAGGCACGTCGGACGCTGCTCGGCGCGACTGGCGATCTGGCTCAGCCACATCGGGTACTGGCTTGCCGTGGCTCCAGCCACGAAGTTGGTGGTGCCCGGCTGGAACAGCAGCTTGACGGCCAGCCTCTGGTGCTCGAGGCCGTAGTCGACGAGCTGACCGAACTGCGCCGTGGCCTCCGCCTGACGACCCATCCGCTGCTTCACCAGGTACAGGCCATTGTGAACCCGCAGCTGGTCGCCGGCTGACGTCGCGCGCGCCGCTTCGAACCTGGCCAGCGCTGGCTGCAGACGGCCGGCCTCGTACAGCGACATGGCCTCCTGGACGATCGCTGCCGCCTCGATGCCACGCAGATACTCGGCCGGGATCGCGTCGCCGACGCGGGTTCCCTGGCAGGTATTGACGTAGCTGCGGATGGCCGGGTCTTCCGACCAGACCGGGCTCTGCTGGAAGAACGCGGCAGGATTGGAGTCAACCCCCGCGAGCTGGGCACGGGCCACGCTCTTGGCCACCGTGCGGCCGCTGCGCAGATCGGCCATCACCAGGCAGAAACGATAGGCGACCCGCTCGCCGCTGGTCTGGTTCGTGGCGTTGACCGCCGTGAACGTGCCGACCATCACCAGCGGCTGCTCGGAAACCGCGCCCTGACCGAAAGGCTGCAGGCGATAGTTCGGGTAGCGCTCGGCGATCAGGGTCGAAATGCGCGCGCCGATGCGGCGGGTGGCGGCGGACTGATCACCCGTGACGCCATCGACCAGCGGATCGATCACGATCGCCCGCGGTGTGCCGGTCTGTGCGCTGAGCACGGCATTGGCCGCGTTGTCGATCGCCTGCTCGAACGGAAGAATCGGCGGCAACGGCGGCGGCGCCGGAGTGGGCGCGGCGGTTTGCGGCGGAGCCTGCGGCGGGGTTTGTTCGCAGCCGGCCATGAGGACCGGCAGCACCACCGCCCACGTTGCGACGCTGATGCAGCGCCTAAGCTTGGATGTCGACATCACTTCCCTCCCTGTGGTCAACCCTTGCAGCCACTTCGCAGAAGCGCGAGCTCCGCCGGCGACAGCGGCTCGCCAACCTCGGCCCGTGCCGTTATAGCGCGACAGCGCGCCGCGGCGGCGGCATCGGGAGCCGCCACGGGCGGTGGCGCCGGGCGCGGCGCCGCCTCACGTCGCTTCTGCTCGTCATCGAATTTGGCAAGTGCCACGGACGCCTGCTCCCGCAGCGCCGCCAGTTGCGGCGCCGTAAGATAGCCGGTTTCGGGGTGGCCGTGCGACTTCTGCCACTCCGCGATCATCGCCCGCGTACGCGGCCCCATGACCCCATCGTTGCCGCGCGTGTCGTGGCCCAGCGCCGTCAACGCCACCTGCACGCGCTGGCGATCCGGCTCGGTGAGCCGCAATGCCGCCTCCGATGCCTCGGCCTGACGCTTGGCTTCGGCCTCGGTGGCCGTCTTCTCTTGCGCCGCCTTGCGGGCCTGCGCTTCCTCCTCGGCCTTGCGCCGCGCCTCCGCCTCGGCGCGCGCCTTGGCCTCCTCCTGCGCCTTGCGCCGTGCCTCCGCCTCGGCGGCGACCTTCTCCTGCGCCGCCTTGCGCGCCTGCGCTTCCTCCTCGGCCTTGCGGCGGGCTTCGGCTTCGGTGCGCGCCCTGGCCTCCTCCTGCGCCTTGCGCCGCGCCTCGGCGTCGGCGGCGACCTTCTCCTGCGCCGCCCTGCGCGCCTGCGCCTCCTCCTCGGCCTTGCGGCGGGCTTCGGCTTCGGTGCGCGCCTTCGCCTCCTCCTGCGCCTTGCGCCGCGCCTCGGCTTCGGCAGCGACCTTCTCTTGCGCTGTCCTGCGCGCCTGCGCTTCCTCCTCAGCCTTGCGACGCGCCTCGGCCTCGGTGCGCGCCTTGGCCTCTTCTTCCGCCTTGCGCCGTGCTTCCGCCTCTGCCGCCGCCTTTTCTTGCACCGTCTTTCGCGCCTGCGCTTCCTCCTCGGCCTTGCGGCGCGCCTCGGCCTCCGCGCGCACC
>DATFGV010000347.1:0-4264 GCA_035249115.1 Vineibacter sp. | reverse complement strand
CGCTCGTGCGGTCGCCCACCCTTCGCGACCCTTCGGCAAGCTCAGGGCAGGCTACCGGCTGCGCGGCCTCCTCAGGGTGAGGTCTGTGCGATATGCGATCGCCCCGCCCGTCGTCCCTCAGCAAGCGCCGGTCAGCGCCGCTCGCACAGGCCGTCGGCGACCATCACGCGGTCCATGCCGACCATGATGACGCCGAACACCCGGCTGCTCTCGCTGACCCGGTACATCAGCGCGCCGTCCGGCCGATAGGCGATCAGCAGCACCGTCTTCTTCTCGGGCTCGCGGTGCACGACGTCGAGTCGCAGCCACTCGGTGCATCGCAGCGGGTCCCGGTTGGTGCACAAGGTGCGGTTGTCGAAGTCGACCCAGAAGGCCTGTTCGCCGGTGTTGCGCACATTGTGGCAGCGCGGACCGGTGCACTCCTGGCTCTGCTGGCTCCAGGCGCACAGGATCTTGCCCTGTAGTTCGAGCGCCTGCGACGACGCCGGCCCCGCCAGCGCCAGGGTGCCCGCCAATGCCCAACGTGCGGCGATCGAACGCATGCGACTACTCCTACCTCGGGGCCGAACCGCGCGGCCCACGTCAGGCTCAGCATATCGCGGATGGCCGTGGGGTTGGAACGCCGCCGGCTTTGGATTTCGGCGCCGGGACCGGTATACTTTGTGGATTAGTGGCATCCAGGGGCCGTGGCATGACCGTCTCGATCCGCCCGCTTCATCCCGTGATCGCCGGCGAGGTGTCCGGCGTCGACCTGCGCCGGCAGCTGGCGCCGGACGAGGTCGCGGCCATCGAGGCCGGCATGGACAGGCACGCCGTGCTGGTGTTCCACGACCAGGACATCTCGGACGAGCAGCAGGTCGCCTTCAGCCGCAACTTCGGCAAGATCGAGCTGGCGGTCGGCGGCAACATCACCACGGCCGGCGAGCGGCGGCTGGGCGTCGAACTGGCCGACGTGTCGAACCTCGACAAGGACAGCCGGATCTTCGCGCGCGACGATAGGCGCCGCATGTTCAACCTCGGCAACCGGCTGTGGCATTCCGACAGTTCGTTCAAGGCGGTGCCGGCCAAGTACTCGCTGCTGTCGGGGCGGGTCATTCCGGGCAGCGGCGGCAATACCGAGTTCGCCGATATGCGCGCCGCCTACGACGCCCTTGACGATGCGACCAAGGCACAGGTCGAGGATCTGGTCTGCGAGCATTCGCTGATCTATTCGCGCGGCCTGCTCGGTTTCGCCGAGTTCTCCGAGGAGGAGCGCGCCATGTTCAAGCCGGTGCGCCAGGTGCTGGTGCGCACCCATCCGGTGAGCGGCCGAAAGTCGCTGTACCTCGCCTCGCATGCCGGCACGATCGTCGGCTGGCCGATGCCCGAGGCGCGCGCCTTCCTGCGCGACCTGATCGAGCACGCCACGCAACGCGAGTTCGTCTACGCCCATCGCTGGCGGCAGTACGACCTGGTGATGTGGGACAACCGCCAGACCATGCACCGGGTGCGGTCGTTCAATGAAACCACCGAGCGCCGCGACGTGCGCCGCACCACCGTCGCCGGCGACGGCCCGACCGCGGCGCAGGAGCAGGCGGCTTAGTCCTCCCCCCGAAGTGGGGGAGGGATGTCAGACGCGACTCACGGAGTTCCTCCCCAACGAAGTTGGGGAGGTACCCCAAAGGGGGCGGAGGGGAGCCGACGTGGTGCCTCTGCAAGAGAGACCACGTCGGGTCCTCCTCCGGCCTTCGGCCACCTCCCCCACTTCGTGGGGGAGGAAGATCAGCCCTTCACCGCGCCGGCCGACAGGCCCTCGACGATGTAGCGCTGCAGCAGCGCTACCAGGATGACGGTCGGCGCCAGGGCCAGCAGGCAGATCGCCATCATCAGGTTGAAGAAGACATGCACGTCGCCGACCAGGCTGGCGATGATCACCGGCAGGGTCATGACGTTGGGCCGCGCGTTGAGGATCAGCGGGATCAGCAGCTCGTGCCAGGAGATGATGAACATGATGACGCCGCAGGCGGCCAGCGCCGGCGTCGACAGCGGCAGGATGACGTGCAGGAAGGCCTTGAAGCGGCTGCAGCCGTCGATCCGGGCCGCGTCCTCCAGCTCGCGCGGGATCGAGTCGAAATAGGGCGCCAGGATCAGGATGGCGTAGGGCAGCAGGAAGCCGGTCTCGGCGATGATGACGCCGGAGAGCGAGTTGAGCTGACCCAGCGAGCGCATCACCACGTACAGCGGGATCATCATGACGATCGCCGGCACGAAGCGCGCCACGACGTTGGCCTGCAGCAGGAAGAGCGTCCAGCGGAAGCGCAGGCGGGCGATGGTGTAGGCCGACAGCGAGCCGAACAGCAGGGTGAGGAACGTGACCGACAGCGCGACGATGGTCGAGTTCAGTACCGCCGTGTAGAAGCTCTTGATGTTGTCCGGCAGGTAAGTGACCTGCTCGAAGATGCGGCCCTTCTGCTCGCCGCGGCTGAGGATGACGGCGAAGTTGTCGAGCGTGAACTCCAGCGGCAACAGCCGGCGGGTGTCGGCCTGCAGCGCCTTCTCCGACTGGACGCTGCCGATGAACACCGCCAGCAACGGCAGCAGGATGAAGGCGATCACCGCCAGGTTGGCGGCGTGCAGCAACAGGCGGGTGGTGCGCGACGTGGCGAACATCACAAGGTCACCCGGCGATAGATGGCGCGCAGGTAGACCACGGCGGTGAGGCCGATCATCAGCGCCAGGATGAAGGCCGACGCCGAGCCCATGCCGAAGTTGTTGGGCGGCGCGAAGGTGATCTTGTAGCTGTACCAGGCCGCCACCCAGGTGGCGTCGCCCGGCCCGCCCTGGGTGATCGCCAGGATCTCCTCGAACACGGCGAAGGCGAAGGCGGTGCGCAGGATCAGGATCACGGCGATGATCGGCCGCAGCAGCGGCAGGGTGATGTGCCAGAAGCGGTGCCATGCCTTGGCGCCGTCAACCGCGGCCTGTTCGTAGAGCTCGCGCGGGATGCCCTGCAGGGCGGCGTGTACCAGGATGATGGCGAAGGGCAGGGTGCGCCAGATGTAGGGCACGGTGACGGCGTACAGCGCCGTGTCGGGATTGCCGGCCCAGTTCACCGGCTCGCTGATGACGCCCAGCGTGAACAGGATCCGGTTCAGGAAGCCGAACTGGAAGCTGTAGACGAACGCCCAGATCAGGCCGTTGGCGATCGGCGGAATGGCGTAGGGCAGCAGGATCAGCACGCGGGTGATCCGCGACGTCCAGACGCTGGTCTGGTTGATCAGCAGCGCGATCAGCACCGCCAGCACGATCTCGGCGCCGACGGTGATGGCGGTGAAGATCACGGTGTTCTGCAACGCCGTCCAGAACAGCGGATCCTCGAAGACGCGGCCGTAGTTGTCCCAGCCGTTGAAGGCGAACTCGCCGCGCCGCAGCTGCGCCAGACCGACGCGGTGCACCGACAGGTAGCCGGCGTACAGCAACGGGTAGGCCAGCACCAGCGCGAGGCACAGCAAGGTCGGCAGGTTCATGAAGAACGCGAAGCGGCCGGCCGACATCTCGCGGCCGAAACGGCGCGGACGAGTGGTGGGGATCGCTTGCGTCGTCACGGTACCGCCAAGAAGCATGCGCCGGAAGCGCGCCACCCCAGTGGCGCGTCATGTGCAGCGTCAGACGAAGACGCGCCACTGGAGTGGCGCGCCCCCGGCGACATCAGACCTTGCGCTTGGCGTCGGCGATGCCCTTGATCAGGTTGTCGCAGCACTGGTCGGGCGTGATCTGGCCGGTCAGGCACTTCTGGACCTCGATGTTGAGCTGGTCGGTCCAGGGGAAGTGCCAGGGTTCGTAGACCGACGAGCAAACCTCGCCGATATAGGCGGCCTGGTCCCAGATCTTCAGGATGGCGGGCACGTCACCCCACGTCGCCCAGCCCTGCTTGACGGCGTCGCTGTTCATCACCGAGGTGTAGCCCGAGCCCAGCATGGCGTCCTTCGCCAGGCCGACAGCCTGGGTGTAGTTGCCGTCCTTGGTGCGGCCGCCGAGATACTGCAGCAGCTTCCAGGCCCATTCCTTGTTGCGGTTGGCCGACGACAGGAAATAGACGTGCGTCACGCCCATCGTCTTGCCGGTGCCCGGCGAGCCGTGCACCTTGACCTTGCCGGCGATCGGCGACTGCGCCGGATCGTTGGCAACGTTCAGCCCATAGTGATGGTTCGGCCCGCGATAGAGGTTCTTGCCCGCGCCGAACGCCTTGGCCGAGGTCGTGAACTGGACCTTGAGCGATTCCGGA
>DATFGV010000346.1:0-8784 GCA_035249115.1 Vineibacter sp. | reverse complement strand
TTCGTCCCGGTTTCGCAGCCAGACCCTGCATCGTCATCGCACTCCCTGCCGCGCCGGGTCGCCGGTTCGGCGCTTGGCAATGCCCGTCCGGAACGCCATGTTCCGTCCAGTGTAACCGATTTGACGTCAATGAGCCCGCCTGCACCCGAGTCCAAAGTCCCGATCAAGCCGGCCGACGCCTGGAAAGTCATCCGCATCGTGCTGCCGCATCTGTGGCCGCGCAATGCGCCGGAATTGCGGCTGCGGGTGGTGATCGGCGCTGTCTTGCTGGTGGCCGCCAAGCTCACCAACGTGAGCGTGCCGGTGTTCTACAAGCACGCCGTCGATTCGCTGGCGGACCCGCGGGCGCAGGCGGTGGCTGTGCCGGTCCTGCTGCTGGTCGCCTACGGCCTGTCGCGGGTGGTGGCGCAGGGCTTCGGCGAGCTGCGCGACGCGATCTTCGCCAAGGTGGCACAACGCGCCGTGCGCAATCTGGCGCTGCGCACCTTCGACCACCTGCATCGGCTGTCCTTGCGCTTCCACCTCGAGCGCCAGACCGGCGGGCTGTCGCGCGTCATCGAGCGCGGCACCCAGGGCATGAGCTTCGTCATCGGCTTCATGACGTTCAACATCATCCCGACGATCCTCGAGATCGCGCTGGTCGCGGGTGTGATGTGGTACCTGTTCGACTGGCGTTTCGCGGCCGTCACCATGGCGGCGATCCTGGGCTACGTGCTGTTCACCGTGAAGCTGTCGGCCTGGCGCAGCATGTTGGTGCGGCGCATGAACGACAGCGACACCGACGCCAACGCCAAGGCGATCGACAGCCTGCTGAACTACGAGACGGTGAAGTACTTCGGCAACGAGGCGCACGAGGCGGCCCGCTTCGACATCGCCCGCCAGCGCTACGAGCGCGCCGCCGTCAAGAGCCGCATCTCGCTGTCGGTGCTCAACGTCGGGCAGGGCGCCATCATCTCGACCGGCCTGGTGACGGTGATGGCGATGGCGGCGCAAGGCGTGATCGACAAGTCCATGACCCTGGGCGATTTCGTCGCCGTCAACGCCTTCCTGATCCAGCTCTACCAGCCGCTCAACATGCTGGGCTTCGCCTTCCGCGAGATCCGCGACGGGCTGGTCAACATGGAGAAGATGTTCGATCTGCTGCACGTGCCCGAGGAGATCGCCGACAAGCCGGGCGCACCGGCCCTCGCTGCCGGCCCGGGCGCGGTGCGCTTCGAGCGCGTCGACTTCCGCTACGAGGCCGACCGCTCGATCCTGCACGACGTGTCGATCGATGTGCCGCCGGGCCGCACGGTGGCGATCGTCGGCCCGTCGGGCGCCGGCAAGTCGACAGTCTCGCGCATCCTCTACCGCTTCTATGACGTCGCCGCCGGCCAGGTGCGGATCGACGGCCAGGACATCCGCGACGTGACGCAAAAGAGCCTGCGCGCCGCAATCGGCATCGTGCCGCAGGATACCGTGCTGTTTAACGACACGGTCTATTACAACATCGCCTACGGCCGACCCGACGCCACAAAGGAGGAGATCGAGGAGGCGGCCCGGCTGGCGCGCATCCACGACTTCATCGTCTCGCTGCCCAGGGGCTACCAGACCATGGTCGGCGAGCGCGGGCTGAAGCTGTCGGGCGGCGAGAAGCAGCGGGTGGCGATCGCCCGCACCATCCTGAAGAACCCGCGCATCCTGCTGTTCGACGAGGCGACCTCGGCGCTCGACACCCGCACCGAGCAGGAGATCCTGGCCTCGCTGCGCGAGGTATCGCGCGGCCGTACCACCTTGGTGATCGCGCATCGGCTGTCGACCGTGGTCGACTCCGACGAGATCGTCGTGCTGGTCGAGGGCCGCGTCGCGGAGCGCGGCAGCCACGCCGCGCTGATGGCGCGCGACGGCGTCTATGCCGACATGTGGCGCCGCCAGCAGGAGGCCGCCGAGGAGGCCGAGCGCAAGGCCGCCGAGCCGCCGTCGCTGCGTGCCGAGGGGCATTTGGCCGCCGCGCAGTGACCGCCTTTTCACCTCTCCCCACTGGGGAAATGTCGGCGAGCGAAGCTCGCCGGGTGAGGGGCCGGACGACAAAGGCAGTCGGCTGTGGGGAACCAGTCCGATCCGACCTTAGGCGCCCGTGGCTCGCATCTCCTCCAGAAAGCTCTGCGCTTTGCGCAGGGACCAGTTGACGCGGCAGGCTTCGAATATCTGCCGTGCTTCTTCGGCACGCGTCCGTGCCAACGACTTGTCACCCCGCGCCAGCGCGATACGGGCCTCGGCCAGCAAACCGAGTCCTACCACCCGCTTGGCGCCGACCCGATGCGCGATGTTCTGCGATGCCTCGGCATGGGCCTGCGCATCCTGGAGATGCTGCGGCCCAAGCGACACGAGGATGGTCGCCATCACCGCATGCGTCTCGCACGCCTGAAGACCGTTGTTGAGCTCCTCCATCTTGTGGAGGGCCTCCAGCGCCTCCTCAAGCGCGTCCTGGAACTTGCCCTGTTCAGCCAGGAACATGGCGAGATGTTGCATCCAAGCTGTCATCTCATGTTGAAATCCGCCCGACGAAGCACCGCGCGCAATCTGGTCCCTGGTCACGGCGACAGCGAGATCGAAATTGTCGTTGGCGATTGCCAACTCGACGTCTCCAAGAAGCGCCCAGGCGAGTCCTCGATAGTCGCCAACGCGCGCGAAAATGCGTTGCGCTTCGCCGTAGCGCTTCTGTCCCTCAACTAAATCGCCAGTTCCAAGCATCGTCATGTGACATTGCGCCAGCATGAGATTTGCCCAGGCGACGCGTCGTTCATCGCCGATCCGCTTGCCGAGTTCCACTGCCATATCGCCGTGTCGCAACGCGTCGTCAATGTCTCCGGCACGACCAAGAGCGTTGGAGAGCATCGTGTGAGCCGCGGCTAGGCCTGCGTGGTCGCCGATGGACTCCGCGATCTGTCGGCCTTTCTCGTAGGCATCGACCGCGGCAGGAAGCGTGCCCGAGGTGAACTCGACATCGCCCAGGTCGCGATACACTGCGGCCAGGCGCGCGTCGTCGCCGAGGGTTTCTGCCAACGCCAGCGCCTCGCGGTACGCGTCGCGCGCCTGAACGCTGAGGCCCCGCATGTAGAGTGCCCGGCCCAGCCGGCTCAGCATGCTTGCCCGTGCCTCTGGCGGCGCCACCGTCCCGACCTCGTCGAGAGTTTCCCGGCTGACGCTTTCTGCCCGACGGTAGTCACCTACCAGCATCATGAGCGCCGCCAGGCGGTTACCGAGCGCCAGTCGGTGCGATCCATCCCTGTCCTTGTCAGGGTGGGCCCGCCACAGGTCGAGAGCGATGGTGAAGTAGGTCAAGGCTTCCTGGTTGGCGAACAGACGCCTGACCCGGTCGCCGGCCCGGGTGAAAGCATGCGCGGCCTCAATATCCTGGCCGCTACGCTGCAGGTGGGTCGCGATCTCGGCGGCGCGTTCGCCGGGGTCACCCGTAGCAGCGGTCAGGGCCGCGGCAACACGGCCATGCAACTCGCGGCGGCGCTCGCGCAGAAGGCTGTCGTACGCGGCATCCTGGATCAGCGCATGCCTGAACACGTAGCGCGGCGCTGCAGCGTTCCCGGTCCGGGACACCAGTTCCGAGCGCAGCAGGCGATCGATGGCGTCGTTGAGACGGCCGGCGTCCTGCCCCGCAACCGTCGCCAGCAGGTCATGCGAGAACTCGCGGCCGATGACGGCGCCGACCTGGGCGATCTGCTTGGCCTCGCCCAGCCGGTCAAGTCGGGCCAGCAGCGACGCCTGCAGGGTTGTCGGAATGTCGATGGTCCCACTGTCGCTGCCGCTCTCCAGCAACGACTTGGTCAGCTCCTCGACATAGAGCGGTATCCCGCCGGCCCGATCGACGATCCTTTCGACCATTGCGACATCAAAATGCTCGCCAGCGATGGCGCGCACCAACCGTGACGACTGGACCCGCGAGAAATGGCTGAGCGACAGCGATGTCAGGTGCGATTGACCGGACCACGGGGTTGTGTGTTCCGGACGATACGTGATCAGGATCAGCACTGCGGCGCTCGCAATCGCGGCAATTGACTCGCCGAAAAGCGCCTCCGTCGACGGGTCAATCCAGTGCACATCCTCGAGCAGTAGAAGAACCGGCCGCTGCCGGGCGAGCATCACCAGTTGGGCGACCAGAGCGGCAATGATCTGTTCGCGTAGTTGTTGCGACGACAGGTGGAGAGGACCGTAACGGTCCTCCGCGGGCAGCGACAGCAGCGTCGCGAACAGCGGCGCCACGGCTTGGACGTCTGGCGCGGACAGGCTCAGCAGGCGCTCCAGCTTGTCCAGCTTCTCGGCAACGCCATCGCTGCTGACATATCCTGCCGCCAGCTCCAGCTGCCGGATTACCGGATGGAACGCGATGTTGCTGTGGTACGGCGAGCACTGGTAGCGCAGCCGGAAGTGCTCGTGATCGGCGATGCGCTCGCCCAGCACCCCCAGCATCCGCGATTTTCCGATGCCGGCGGCACCAGACAGCGTCACCACCTGACCCTCGCCGGCGCTGGACAACTGCCAGCGGTCAAGCAGCAGGCCAATCTCGTGGTCACGGCCGACGAGCGCGGTCAATCCGCCGCCGTGTGCCGCCTCGAACCGGCTTGCCGCGGCGCGCTCCGCCAACACGCACCAGACCGGAACCGGCTCCGAAAAACCCTTCAACGCCTGGTCGGAAAACCGGCGCATCTCGAAAGCCTCGGCCACCAGGGAGCGGGTCGCCATATCAACCAGCACCGTACCCGGCTCGGCAGCGCCTTGCAGCCGGGCAGCGAGGTTGGGCGTTTCGCCGGTGACTGCCTCGGCATCGAGGCGACCGCCGCTGACCAGATCCCCGACAACGACTTGGCCGGTCGCGATGCCGACCCTGACTTTCAGGTGCTCGCCCTTGCCACCTTCGATCCCGGCCACCGCCGCGACGATCTCAAGGCCGGCACGTACCGCCCGCTCGCCATCGTCCTCGTGTGCCTGCGGCCAGCCGAAGTAAGCCAGCACGCCATCGCCGAGAAACTTCGCGATGTGCCCGTCATACCGCTCGATGACGGCCGCGACCGCGTCCTGATATCGTCGCAGGACTTCCCGCAAATCTTCCGGATCCAGCCGCCGGGACAGCTCGGTCGAGCCCACGAGGTCTGCGAACATCACCGTCAATCGACGCCGCTCGGCGGTATGCTCGGACGCCTTCTGGCGTGACTGCGCCGCTCGTTCCTCGATGCGCTGTGTAGGTTGCGTCGACGCCGGGGGTATGTTGCCCGACGCGACAGCGGCCAGCAGCCGTCGCCTGGGACCCAACGGCAGGCCGAGATCCTTGAGGTCGTCCTCCGTCAGGTGCGGCAGGTCGCGCAGGCTCACCTCGTGCTCGGCAAGCACCTTCGCGTATTTGCCGAGATCGAGCTTGTCCAGCCACTGCGCGAGGTCGTCGGCTATGCTCGATCTCCGGCACGCGTGACGCCGGTCATGCTGACTTTACGCCTCATGCCGGCATCGGATCAGTCTCAGGCGGTCGGACCGATCCGGCAAGAGCCCTCTTGCTGCGCTCGCGCCTCAGGGTGAGGCCAAAGGCTGAAACGCGCGCTGACCGCCATTGGGGAGAGGTTCATGGGTTCCCGTTTTTCGCGACTCACCCAAGCGGCACGGACATTGGATACCGCCCGGTTTTGCGGCAGAATGGCGTTGCATCCCGACCCGACGGGGAGACACCCATGTCGCTCACCTTCAACCAGCTGACGCCGGTGTTCGCCGGCGAGGCAAGCCCGATTGATCTGCGACAGGTGCATGATCGGGCGACGCTCGATGCGATCCGCGCCGGCATGGACCAGTACGCCGTGCTGGTGTTCCGCGACCAGCGCTTCAGCGACGACGAGCAGCTGGCCTTCGCGCAGCGTTTCGACGGCCCCCTGCATGCCCGGACCTCGTCGGCGGTGCTGACGTCCAGCCGCCTGGGCAACGAGGCGCTGGCCGACGTCTCCAACGTCGACCGCTTCGGCAACATCAGGGCCGAGGACGACCGCCAGCGCGCCTCGTCGGTGGCCAACCGGCTGTGGCATACCGACGCCTCGTTCGTCGACCCGCCGGGCCGCTACTCGATGCTGTCGGCCCGCGTCGTGCCGCCGGTGCCGGCCGACACCGAGTTCGCCGACATGCGCGCCGCCTACGACGATCTGGACGAGGCAGTCCGCACCTCGCTCGAGGGCCTGAAGGTTCACCATTCGATCGCCTATTCGCGGCATGTGCTGGGCTTCGACTTCAGCGACGCGGAGAAGGAAAAGCTGAAGGGCGCCGTGCACCCGCTGGTGCGCACCGTCCCCGGCTCCGGCCGCCGCGCGCTCTACCTCGCCTCGCACGCCCAGGAGGTGATCGGCATGCCGGTGCCGGAAGGCCGCCTGCTGCTGCGCGACCTGATCGAGCACGCAACCAAGCCGCATCTCACCTATCGGCATGTGTGGCGCGACCACGACTTCGTCATCTGGGACAACCGCTGCACCATGCACCGCGCGCGGCCGTTCGACGACCGCAAGTACCGTCGCGAACTGCGCCGCACCACCTCGCTCGACCTGCCGCTGCCGGCGGCGGCCCAGACCGCGGCAGAGTGACGGCGCGCGTGTGGCAGGCGTAGGTCGGCCGGGACATCAAGGCTGTCATCCCGAGCGGAGCGAGGGATCTAAGAGCAGTCCCTGGATGTCTCGCTTCGCTCGACATGACAGTGTCGATGCGCCGCTGCTGACGCATTCCATCCAAAGAGGTCACACGGTTGCCTGGTCAGACGCTGGGGGCGCGCCACTCCAGTGGCGCGCCCCCAGCGCGTAGGTGATCGTGCATCACCGCTGACAACGCCGCCGCGATCCGCTAGACCGGCGGCGATGACCGCGGCCGCCGCCAAGACCAAGTCTGCCGACGATCCCCTCTACGCGCCGCTGCTGACCGGCGACCGCCGCGCGTTGGCACGCGCCATCACGCTCGTGGAATCGACCCGCGACGACCACCGCGAGCGGGCCGACGCGCTACTGACCGCGCTGCTGCCGCGCACCGGGAAGTCCGTGCGACTGGGCATCACCGGCGTGCCGGGTGTCGGCAAGTCAACCTTCATCGAGCGCTTCGGACTGCACCTGATCGCGGCCGGCCACAAGGTGGCGGTGCTGGCGATCGATCCGTCGTCGAAGCGGACTGGCGGCTCGATCCTCGGCGACAAGACGCGCATGGAAATGCTGTCGCGCGATCCCGCCGCCTACATCCGCCCGTCGCCGGCCGGCGCCACGCTGGGCGGCGTGGCGCGGCGCACGCGCGAGGCGATGCTGCTGGCCGAGGCGGCCGGCCATGACGTGGTGATCGTCGAGACGGTCGGTGTCGGCCAGTCGGAAACCGCCGTCGCCGACATGGTCGACATGTTCATCCTGCTGTTGCCGCCGGCCGGTGGCGACGATTTGCAGGGCATCAAGAAGGGCGTGGTCGAGCTCGCCGATTTGCTGGTGGTTAACAAGGCGGACGGCGAGTTGCGCCGCACGGCGCAGCGCGCCGCCAGCGACTATCTCAACGCGCTGCGCCTGCTCTATCCGACGACGGCTTCGTGGATGCCGGAGGTGCGCACCTGCTCGGCGCTGGAAGGGCAGGGTATCGCCGAGGTGTGGCAGGCCGTCGGCCGCTATCGCGCCGCGAAGGGCGAGGCCGGCATCGCCAAGCGCCGTGGTGCGCAGGCGCGCGCCTGGCTGTGGAGCGAGATCGGCGAGAGCCTGATGGCGGCGCTGCGCCGCCATCCGGACGTCAAACGGCTGCTGGCGGCGCTGGAGCGCGATGTCGAGGCGGGCACCCTGGCACCCTCGGCGGCGGCGCGACGCGTGCTGGGTGCGTTCCTCGAGCGATGAAGAAAGTTCGCGCCAAGCGGCCCGCAGCAGGCGCCAAGACCGGCGCACGCGCTGGCGCACGCGTCCTGGGAGTGCGGGCAGCCCGCCCTGAGCTTGTCGAAGGTTCTCGCCCGCCCAAGAGCGGGCCGGAGGCCCGCGCGCCCAGGGTGCCGTCGACCAAAGGCGTTCACGTACGCAAGGCGCTGGCGCGCAAGCTCGGCGCCAAGCCGGGCGGCGGGCGCGGCCGGCGGATCGATCCGGCGCGGGTCGCCGACGAAGCGCTGCCGTTCTGGAAGCGCAAGAGCTTGGCGCAGATGACGCAGCGCGAGTGGGAGTCGCTGTGCGACGGCTGCGGCAAATGCTGCGTCAACAAGCTGGAGTACGAGGACACCGGCGAGGTGGTGCAGACCGACACCTGCTGCCGCCTGCTCGACACCCACACCTGCCAGTGCAAGGACTACAAGAACCGCAAGAAGCTGGTGCCGGACTGCATCCAGCTGTCGCCCGACGTGGTGGCCGAGATGGACTGGCTGCCGCGCAGTTGCGCCTACCGGCTGGTGCTGCAGGGCCGCGACCTCTTCTGGTGGCACCCGCTGGTGTCGGGCGATCCCGAGACGGTGCACGAAGCCGGCGTGTCGGCCCGCGACAAGGTGATCTCCGAGCTTGAGGCCGGCGAGCTGACCGATCACGTGCTCGACGACTGGCTGTGAGGGCGCGGCGGCGCCCGGCGCGGCAACCGGCGCCGCGAACATGCGTTGAAGACGATGGCGGCAAACGCCCTCGATGCCGGGAATCCGCAATGGCACCGCAATCGTTCGCGGATGTCATCTTCATTGGTGGCGGGCGCGCCAGCCGATGACGTGACGGCGCGCTGCGGCCAGCTCTGAACCCGGACGCCGGAGCGTCGCCTTAACATAGTCCCGCGGCGATGGCG
>DATFGV010000345.1:0-3452 GCA_035249115.1 Vineibacter sp. | reverse complement strand
CGACAGCGGCGCGAAGGCGACGGCCTCGCTCATGCGTTTCTCTCCCTTGCGACGTGCCCCGGCAAAGTGGCGCGAAACGCCGTGGCACGCAACGCACGGAATTGGCGAGTGGCGTCCTGCTGGGGGCGCGCGGCTCCAGTCGCGCGTCTTCGCTCTTGTACCCTATGACGCGTCACTGGAGTGACGCGCCCCCAGCAGACCCGATACAGGCGCCACACCCGTTGTTTCTTGATAGCGGCGCGGTCCGACCAATAACTGGAGCGCGTCAGAACAGGCTGCCCTGCGGGCCGCCGACGCGGGGCGACGGCTTGGCGGCACCCGGCGCGGCCGCCGGCTTGCCACCCGCGTCGTCGATCGTGGCGCCGACATCGCCGTCGGCGAAGACGATGCGTACCGCGCTGCCGGGCGAGGCATCACGCGCCGACATCAGGGCATGACCGGCGGCATCGCGCACCAGGGTGAAGCCGCGCGCCAAGGTGCCCTTGAACGAATAGCTGTCGAGCAACCGGCCGCGTCCGTCCACGGTCGCGGCATGCTGGTCGAGAAGGCCGCGCAGCGACCGCGCCAGCCGGTCCGACAGCGCCGCCACCCGGTCGCCGGCGCGTGCCCCGGTCTGCAGCGTCTCGCCGGCGTAGCGGCGCAGCGCGCCGGTGAAGGCACGCCACTCGCCGGCCAGCTTCTGCGCCTTGGCATCGATGATCTCGCGCGGCGTGCGCAGGCGGTCGGCGACGCCGGCAAACTGCGCGTGGCGCAGCGCGACCAGTCCGGTGGTCGCCGTCGCCAGGCGCTCGGCGGTGACATCCAGCCGCTGGCCGCGCTCTTCGATCAGCCGCAGCGGGTCGGGCAGGCCGCGCGCCAGACCGGCCAGCTCGGTTTCGGCCTCGCGCAGCCGCCGGCTAAGCGCGTTCAGCAGCCGGCCGTCACGGTCGCGCAGATCGGCCAGCAATTCGGCGCGCACCGGCACCGCCATTTCGGCCGCCGCCGTCGGCGTCGGCGCCCGCCGGTCGGAGGCGAAATCGATCAGGGTGGTGTCGGTCTCGTGGCCGACCGCGGAGATCAACGGGATGGTCGAGGCGGCGGCAGCGCGCACCACGATCTCCTCGTTGAAGGCCCAGAGATCTTCCAGGCTGCCGCCGCCGCGCGCCACGATCAGCACGTCGGGCCGCGGCACAGGGCCGCCCGGCGCCAGCTTGTTGAAGCCTTCGATCGCTGCCGCCACTTCGGCCGCCGCCGTGGTGCCCTGCACCGCCACCGGCCACAGCAGAACGTGGCGCGGGAAGCGGTCGGCAAGCCGATGCAGGATGTCGCGGATCACGGCGCCGCTAGGCGACGTTACGACGCCGATCACCTCGGGCAGGAAGGGCAGCGCCCGCTTGCGGTCGGCGTCGAACAGGCCCTCGGCCTGCAGCTTCTTGCGCCGCTCCTCCAGCAGCTTCAGCAAGGCGCCCTGGCCGGCCAGCTCGAGGCGCTCGACGATGATCTGGTACTTCGACGAACCCGGATAGGTGGTGATGCGGCCGCTGGCGATGACCTCCAGCCCGTCCTCGATCTTCAGCCCGAGGCGCGGGATCGTGCCCTTCCACGCCACGGCGTCGAGCACCGCGTCGACGTCCTTGAGCCGGAAATAGCAATGGCCCGAACGCGGCAGGCTGGGCTGCGAAATCTCGCCCCGCACCCGCACCCGCGGGAAGGCCTGCTCGACCTCGCGCTTGAGCGCGAAGGCGAGTTCCGAGACCGTGTACTCCGGCATATTGTGGCCGCCTGCCTCGGTACTCGACGATTCGGACACGGACATCGACAACTCCGCTCACCTTCCGGCATCGACCCGGTGCAGCGCCGAATTCCACCGCAGGATGGACCGATCGGCCGTCATCAGAGTGGCGTTGTGGCGCACAACGGTCGCGACGATGATGCGGTCCATCGGGTCGCTGTGCAAATCCGCGAGCTGCGCCGCCTCGATGGCGGTCGGCGCATCGAGCGGCAGTTCGACGATGCCCAGCGCCAGAACGCCGTGTCGCCACGCCGCAGGATCAGGTGACAGTACGATGCGCCCTTTGCGGTGCGCATTCGCCAATTCGTAGAAGCTGACGGTCGAGACGGCGACCTGGTCATTTCGCAGTGCGTCGTCGCACTTTGTGCGCGCCAGCCTTCCGAGCTCCGGAAGGCCTTCCACCAGCCACAGCAGGACGTGGCTGTCGAGGATCGTCGTCATAGGGTTGCCCTGTGATGATCTTCCATTCGCGATCTTCGTCCCAGTCGGGCTCGATGGGATTGACGATGTCGCCGAGGATCGTGACCGACCCCTTCATCGCGCCATACAAGGTCTTGGGCTTCTCGCGTGCCGGCACGATCTGGCCGACCGGCTTGCCGTTTTTGGTCACGATCACCGGCTCGCCGGTGGCGGCGACCTCGTCCAGCACGGCGAGAAACTTCGCCTTGCACTCCGAGGCTTTCATGGTTTTAGTCATGGCGTCTATTCCAATATGACCATGGTCATGACTATGGTCATATTGGCCTCGGGATCAGGCTTTTTCAAGGACAGCGGATGCGCATCCTGGTGGTCGGCGGCGGCGGGCGCGAACACGCGCTGTGCTGGGCTATTGCCGCTTCGCCGCTGTGCGACCAGCTGTACTGCGCCCCGGGAAACCCCGGTATCGAGGAGGTCGCGACCTGCGTCGCGATCGGCGCCGAGGATCAGGCGGCGCTGGTCGATTTCGCGCGCCGCGAGAAGATCGACTTTGTCGTGGTCGGGCCCGAGGCGCCGCTGGTCGCCGGCTTGGCAGATCGGTTGGCCGAGGCTGGCATCAAGGTGTTCGGCCCGTCGGCGGCGGCGGCGCGCCTGGAAGGCTCCAAGGGCTTCACCAAGGACCTCTGCCGCAAGTACGGCATCCCGACCGCGACTTACGAGCGATTCACCGACGTCGCGGCAGCCACAGCATACGTCCGTCGCCAGGGCAACGTCTGGAAAGATCGGCCGATCGTAGTCAAGGCCGACGGACTGGCCGCCGGCAAGGGCGTGATCATCGCCACCGGCGAAACCGAGGCAATCGCCGCCGCGCGCGACATGCTGTCGGGCCAGAGTTTCGGCGCCGCCGGCAGTTCGGTGGTGATCGAGGAGTTCCTGCAGGGCGAGGAGGCGAGCTTCTTCGCCCTGGTCGACGGCGCGCACGCCCTGCCGCTAGTCGCGGCCCAGGACCACAAGCGGGTGGGCGACGGCGACACCGGTCCCAACACCGGCGGCATGGGCGCCTATTCGCCGGCACCCTGCATGACGCCGGCGATCGAGCGGCAGGTGATGGACGAGATCATCCGGCCGACGGTGCGCGCCATGGCGGCCGAGGGTGCGCCGTTCCGCGGCGTGCTGTTCGCCGGCCTGATGCTGACAGACGCCGGCCCCAAGCTGATCGAGTACAATTGCCGCTTCGGCGATCCGGAATGCCAGGTGCTGATGC
>DATFGV010000344.1:0-5004 GCA_035249115.1 Vineibacter sp. | reverse complement strand
AGCGGGCGCACTCGACCCACGACTCGCCCTCGAAGATGCGCGCCTTCTCCGGCGGCCGCGCCGGCAGGCGCTCGCGCGCCAGTGTGGGCAGTGAGTCGATGGGCAGCGTTGCGCCAACCCGCAGCGCCACGATCTCCACTGGCCGGTCCAGCCCGGCGCCATGCATGAAGACGCGATGGTGGGCATCGGCGAAACGCTCGCCCAGGTACGCCGCGTCCAGCGAGTCGACACGCGCCGACTCGATCTCGACCGGCACTTCGAAGGCCTGGCCGACGAAGCGCATTTCCAGCGTATGGGTGTAGGCGAGGTCGCCCACCAGGCCCATGTCGCGGAACTGCGCCGCCAGCTTCGCCCGCATCTCGGCGAACTGCGCCACGACATCGCGGGCAGCCGCTTCGTCCAGGCGCATCTTGCGCGTGATGGTCTCGAATTTGGTGTAGTCCGACGCCACCAGCCCATAGGCCGAGATCACGCCGGGGTTGGGCGGCACGACGATGGTGGCGATGCCGAGATCCTCGGCCACCTTGGCGGCATGCAACGGGCCGGCGCCGCCGAACGGCACCAGCACATAGTCGCGCGGATCCCGCCCGCGCTCGGTCGACACCAGCTGGATGGCGCGCACGATGTTGGCGTCAGCCAGGCGCAGCACGCTTGCTGCCGCCTGCTCGACGCTCATGCCGTAGCGCTCGCCGATCGGCTGGAACACGGCGTGCGCCGCCGTGGCGTCGAGCATCATGCGCCCGCCGAGGAACGAGCCGGGTCGGATGGTGCCGATCACGACGTGCGCGTCGGTGGTGGTGGCCTCGCGGCCGCCCTTGCCGTAGCAGGCCGGCCCGGGATCGGCGCCGGCGCTTTGCGGGCCGACCCGCAGCATGCCGCCGTCATCGACCCAGGCAATCGAGCCGCCGCCGGCGCCGACCGACACGATATCCAGCACCGGCGTGCGGATCGGCAGGCCGTCGATCTCGGTCTCGGCCGCCAGCGACGGGCGGCCGTTCTCGACCAGGCAGACGTCGGTGCTGGTGCCGCCCATGTCGAAGGTCACGAGATTGCGGAAGCCGGAGCGCTCGACCTGCCGTGTCGCCCCGACCACACCGGCGGCCGGGCCGGAATAGAGCGCCGTGATGGCGCTCTTGCGCATGGCGTCGGCCGGCAAACGGCCGCCGTTGGACTGCATGACGGTGAAGCGGCCGGCGAAGCCGTCGTTGGCCAGGGTGCGGGCGAAGCGTTCGAGGTAGCCGTCGATCACCGGCTGGACATAGGCCGATAGCACCGTGGTCGAGGCGCGCTCGTACTCGCGGAACTCGCGCACGATCTCGTGCGAGCAGGTCACCAGCAAGTCAGGCAGTGTGGCGCGGACCAGCTCCGCCAGGCGCCGCTCATGCGCCGGGTTGGCATAGGCATTGAGCAGGCAGATGGCGACGGCGCGGTAGCCGCCGGCCTTCAACGCCGGCAGCAGCCGCGCCTGTACGGCCGCTTCATCCAGCGGCGTCGCCACCGTGCCGTCGCCCAGAGTGCGCTCGGGCGCCTCGAAGCAATCGCGCCGGCGCAGCGGCGGCGCCGGCTTCTGGTAGGCAAGATCGTAGATGTTGCGCCGGTCATGGCGCTGCAGGAACAGCAGGTCGCGGAAGCCCTCGGTGGTGACGAACGCCACCTTGGCGCCCTTGCGCTCCAGCACGGCATTGGTCGCCACGGTCGAGCCATGGCCGAGATCGGCGATCGCCTTGAAATCGAGGCCGGCGGCACGCAGCGCGTCGAGCGCGCCGATGTCCGGGCTGCGCGGCGTGCTCGGCACCTTGGTGACCACGACCCTATCGCCGCTGACCGCGACCAGGTCGGTGAAGGTGCCGCCCACTTCGACGCCCACGCGCATGCCGTCCGTCCTCGCCCGCCAACCAATATGAATAGCTATTCAGTGTGGCCAAGGATGCAGGTAGGCGCAAGCCGATCGCCGGGGGCACGCCACTCCAGTGGCGCGTCATGCACCGAAGCGGCACGATAGCGGGCAGGATCGGACGACACCCAGGACGCGCCACTAGCGTGGCGCGCCCCCAGCAAACGAGGGACACGACCGTGACCGACCCCATCGTCCTGCCGAGCCAGGCCCGCGTGGTGATCGTGGGTGGCGGCATTGTCGGCCTGAGCGTCGCGTACCACATCACCAGGCTGGGGTGGCGCGACGTGCTGCTGCTGGAGCGGCATAAACTGACCAGCGGCACGACCTGGCACGCCGCCGGACTGGTGGGCCAGCTGCGCGCGACGCACAACCTGACGCGGCTGGCCAAGTACACCGCCGATCTGTTCGGGCGTCTCGAAGCCGAGACCGGCGTCGCCACCGGCTTCCGCCAGCGCGGCTCGCTGGCCATCGCCGCCACCGAGGGCCGCTGGATCGAGCTGAAGCGCGGCGCCTCCATAGCCCGCCATTTCGGGCTGGAGGCCGAACTGCTGACCCCGGCCGACTGCAAGGCGAAGTGGCCGCTGCTGCAGGTCGACGATCTGGTCGGCGGCCTGTTCATCCCCAAGGACGGCCAGACCAACCCCGTCGACACCGCCATGGCGCTGGCGCGCGGCGCCCGCGACGGCGGCGCCCGCATCGTCGAAGGTGTCAAGGTCACGGGCATCGCGACCCGCAACGGCGCCGCCGCCGGCGTACGCACCAGCCATGGCGAGATCGCGGCTGAGATCGTCGTCAACTGCGCGGGGCTGTGGGGTCATGCCGTCGGCCGCATGGCCGGCGTCGCCGTGCCGCTGCACGCTGCCGAACATTTCTACGTCGTGACGGAGCCCATCGCCGGCCTCTCGCCGAACACGCCGGTGCTGCGCGATCCCGATGGCGCCAACTACTTCAAGGAGGACGCCGGCAAGCTGCTGGTCGGCTGGTTCGAACCGGTGGCGCGACCCTGGGACGAGCGCGATGCGCCCGACGATTTCGCCTTCGGCACCCTGCCGGTCGACATGGAGCACATCCAGCCGCAACTCGAGAAAGCGGCGGCCCGCGTACCGCGCTTTGGCGAGGCCGGCATCCGCACCTTTTTCAACGGCCCGGAGAGCTTCACGCCCGACGACCGCTACCTGCTGGGCGAGGCGCCGGAGCTGCGCAACTTCTTCGTCGCCTGCGGCTTCAACTCGATCGGCATCCAGAGTTCGGGCGGCGCCGGCATGGTGCTGGCGCGCTGGATCGTCGACGGCCATCCGCCGATGGATTTGTGGGATGTCGACATCCGCCGCGCCCTGCCGTTCCAGGCCAACCGCATCTATCTGCGCGAGCGCACGACGGAAACCCTGGGCCTGCTTTACGCCATGCACTGGCCCTACCGCCAGGTCGTAACGTCGCGCGGCCTGCGTCGCTCGCCGTTCTACGACGAGCTGGCGGTGCTGGGCGCCTGCTACGGCGAGTTGGCCGGCTGGGAACGCCCCAACTGGTTTGCAGCGGCGCATCAAGTGGCGGACTACCAGTACAGCTACGGCCGGCAGAACTGGCACGAGGCTTCGGGCGCCGAACACCGCGCCGCCCGCCAGGCGGTGGCGCTGTTCGACCAGACCTCGTTCGGCAAGTTCCTGGTGCAGGGACGCGATTCGCTGCCGGTGCTGAACCGTATCTGCGCCAACCAGGTCGATGTCGCGCCCGGCAAGGTGGTCTACACCCAGTGGCTGAACGAGCGCGGCGGCATCGAGGCCGACGTCACGGTGACGCGCCTCGACGCGACGCAGTTCCTGGTCGTCACCTCGGCGATCTGCCAGACGCGCGACCTCACCTGGCTCAAGCGGCACATCGCCGACGATGCGCACTGCACCGCGGTTGACGTGACGTCGGGCTACGCCGTGCTGGGTGTCATGGGCCCGCGGTCGCGCCAGCTGCTGGCTTCGGTGTCACCTGACGATCTCGGCGATGGTGCTTTTCCCTACATGAGCGCGCGCGACATCGACCTCGGCCAGGTGCGGGTGCGCGCTCTACGCGTCACCTATGTCGGCACGCTGGGCTGGGAGCTGTACATTCCGACCGAGTTTGCCCCGCACGTCTTCGACACGTTGCTGGACGCGGGCGAGCAGTTCGGGTTGAGGCCGGCCGGCTATCACGCCCTCAACTCGCTGCGCCTGGAGTGCGGCTACCGCCACTTCGGCCACGACATCACCGACGAGACGACGCCGCTGGCGGCCGGGCTCGGCTTCGCGGTGGCGTTCGACAAGCCGGGCGGCTTCATCGGTCGCGAGGCGCTGCTGGCGCAGCGTGCGCGACCATTGCCGCGCCGGCTGGTGTCGGTGGTGCTCGACGATCCCGAACCGCTGCTGCTGCATGACGAGCCGTTGTGGCGCGATGGCGTGCGGGTCGGCATTACCTCGTCGGGCATGTTCGGCCATACCGTCGGCCGCAGCGTCGGGCTGGGATATGTTCACAATGACGGCGGCGTCGACGCCAGATGGCTCGCGGCCGGACGCTGGGAAGTCGAGATCGCCTGTGAACGCTTCCCCTGCCAGGTCTCGCTCAAGCCGCCCTTCGCCAGCAAGGCCGTGCACGGGTGACAACGAGCGCCGTCGCGATCTGTTGCTGGGCTAGCCTTCATGGTGAGCCTGTCGAACCATGAAGGCGGTCACAACCGTGGTCGTGCGAGGCTTCATGGTTCGACAAGCTCACCATGAAGCGACAAACGCCGATGGGTATCGCTCCCTACTCCGCCGCCTGCGGCAGCGGCACCGGCCGTTGTGCCAGCCGCACCTGGCGGGCATAGGCGTCGCGCCAGGCGACGCCGTCCTCGAGGATGAAGTAGCCGCTGCGCGACTGCATGAACACGGCGGGATCCTCGACGCCGGGCGGCGCCGTGCCGCTGTCGCGGAACGCCCGCGCCGCCTGCAGCGCCCGCCGTCGCGTGCGGGCGATCATGCGGTCGGACGGACCGAGGTGTTCGAACGCATGGTCGGTGATCGGGCCCATGCTTTCGGTCACCGCCTGGTCCTGCAAATGGATGTTGCCGATACCGGTGAATGAGCGGCCGTCGCGCTGCGCCG
>DATFGV010000343.1:0-5672 GCA_035249115.1 Vineibacter sp. | reverse complement strand
CCGCGCCCGGGCCGCGGTCGCCCGCCGGCCGACGCACGAAGCCGCCTTCGCCCAGGGACTGTGCCAATTCCTGCAGCCGCGCCTGTGCGGCCGGCGCGCTCAGCGTGCGCAACCCGGGGATCGCGGCATTGAAGGCCTGCTGTAAACGCAGTGCGTTGCGCAGCTCGATCTGCAGCGCCTCGAGATGACGGCATTCACAGTCAGCTGCGTACGCGCCGACCGGGGCGCCAACCAGAAGGATGGCGAGTGCCGTCACGTGCCGCAAACGCGTCCGGATCATCAAACCTCCGCGGCCAGAGGATAGAAGCACCGCCCCCGGGGTCAAAGCAACGCCGGCCCGCATTTTTTCTGGTCGCATGTCGGCGGCGGGACAGGGCGCGCGTCCTTGGGATGAGGCGACCAAGGAGCTGCCGTATGCGCTATGCGATCCTTTGCTACAATTTCGAGTCGGTTGTCGGCGCGTGGAGCAAGGAGCGGGACGACGCGGTCATGGCGCAGCACGCCGTCATCGAGCGTCGGCTCGCCGCCCAGGGCAAGCTGGGTCCGGTCGCCCGCCTGATGCCGACGACGGCCGCTACGACCGTACGGTCGGGCCGCCAGACGCTGGTGATCGACGGGCCGTTCGCCGAAACCAAGGAACAGTTGCTCGGCTTCTACATTGTTGATTGCGCAACGCTGGAAGAGGTGATCGACGTGGCGAAGGACCTGTTGGGCGATATCGGAGCGCTTGAAATAAGGCCGGTACGCTCGTTCCAGCCGAACGCCCACACCAGGTAGCTGCCGGAACGAGCGATCGACCGGATACTGTCCTACGCCATCCATTGCGATCTTCGGACCCCGATACCACCTCTGCAATCAAGTCCACGCCGCGGCAGCGGCCCGATCCGGACACTCAAGACAAGGAAATACCGCATGCTCTACATGCTTCTCGCCTATCATGACCAGGATAAGGTCGCGGCTTTGGCCGATGACGAGCTGGACAAAGTCATGGCCGGGCTCGATGCGGTCAAAAAGGACCTGGCTGCCGAAGGCAAGCTTGGTCCGTTCGCTCGCCTGCGGCCAACCTCGGCGGCGACCACTGTCCGCTTCGAGGGTAAGATGCCGGTGATCGACGGGCCATTCGCCGAAACCAAGGAGCAGCTGCTGGGCTTCTACGTGCTCGACTGCGCAACGCTGGAGGATGCCATCGACGCCGCGCGCCGGCTGGCAGGGCCGCGCGCCGCCGCCGGCCTGCCGGGCTGTTTCGAGGTCCGGCCACTTCTGTCGCCGTCGCTGGAGATGTGTCGGGCGTGACCGATATGGCCTGGATCGATGCCGCACTGACCGCGGCGCGGCCGCAGGCGGTGGGCGCGCTCTTGCGCTATTTCCGCGATCTCGACACTGCCGAGGAGGCGTTCCAGGAGGCCTGCTTGCGGGCGCTCAAGAGCTGGCCGGTTAACGGCCCGCCGCGCGATCCGGCGGCCTGGCTGATCCTGGTCGGACGCAACGCCGCGCTCGACTCGGTGCGGCGCAGCAGTCGCCAGCGGCCGCTGCCGCCCGAGGAGCTGATCTCCGATCTCGACGACGCCGAGGCTAACCTCGCCGATCGGCTGGACAACGCCCACTACCGCGACGACGTGCTGCGGCTGCTGTTCGTCTGCTGCCATCCTGGGCTGCCGGCCACACAGCAGATTGCGCTGGCCCTGCGTATCGTGTCCGGCCTGTCGGTCAAGGAGATCGCACGCGCCTTCCTGGTCAGTGACGCCGCCATGGAGCAGCGCATTACCCGCGCCAAGCGCAGCGTTGCCGCCGCCGGCATTGCCTTCGAAACGCCGGGCGCGCCGGAGCGCGCCGAGCGGCTGGGCACTGTCGCCGCCATGATCTACTTGCTGTTCAACGAGGGATACGCGGCCAGCGGCGGTGACGTCCATGTCCGCCTGCCACTGTGCGACGAGGCGATCCGCCTGTCGCGCTTGCTGCTACGCCTGTTTCCATCCGAGCCGGAGATCATGGGCCTGACGGCGTTGCTGCTGCTGCAGCATGCGCGCGCGTCGGCGCGGCTTGACGCTGACGGCGGGATCGTTCTGCTGGAGGATCAGGATCGCGGCCTGTGGGATCGCGGCGCGATCGAGGAGGGACTGGTGCTCGTCGACAAGGCGCGCCGGCATGAGCATCCCGGCGCCTATCAGCTGCAGGCGGCGATCGCGGCGGAACATGCCCGCGCATCGCGGCCGCAGGACACCGATTGGGCCGCTATAGACGATCACTACGCGGCGCTGGAAAGCTTGCAGCCGTCGCCGATCGTGACGCTCAACCGTGCGGTCGCGGTCGCCAAAGTGCGCGGCCCGGCGGCGGCGCTGGCCATGATCGAGCCGCTGGCGGATCAGTTGGCGGGTTACTTCCATTTCTTCGGCCTCAAGGGCGCGCTGCTGACGCAACTGGGCCAGGCCGAGGCGGCACGTGAGGCGTTCGATCGCGCGATCGCGCTCGCCCATACCCCGGCCGAGGCGGCGCACATCCGACTTCACCTCGATCGCCTCGCTGGGGACAGCCGAATTGGCAGCGGCGGTCAGGTTTCGGGGGCCAAGCGGTAATGGTCCGGCCGACGTGCAACGGCTCACGATCTTCGCGGCCACGCGACGGTTTGCTACAGTGACACCGGTAAACCCTCTAATGGAGCGACGGCCATGCAGGCGATATGGCGCGGGCAGGTGATCGCGGACAGCGAGCGGACGCTGGACGTCGGCGGATATCGGTATTTCCCGCGAGATTCGGTACAAATGGAGAAACTACGGCTAACGCCAAAGACGGACAACGATCTGAAGTGTCCGCATGGCGTGCAGTTCTACGATGTTGTCGAGGGCGACACGCTAAGCGCGCGGGCGGCGTGGTCATACGAGGCGCCGCTTGAAAGGATGAAGCCTGTCGATCACTGGATCGGCTTCTGGGAGGACGTCGAGATCAAGTGACACGAGTCGGGCGAAGCGGCGCGACCGTAGCGGCAGGCTCGCTTGTCCCGTCCCGCGGGGATCGATCATCGATGAAACGATGATCCGCCGGGTTTGACCATTCTTTGACAAATGCCGCTGTCATGGCGAATTCGCGTCCCTGCGACGGGCGTCGCGTACTGCGCGACGCTGTGCTACCAGCATCTCGAACAGTTCACGGTGACCGCGCTGATCGCGCGCCGGCGACAGGAGAACTTTCGGCATGGCGCTGGCGACGCAGCGGACCTGGTGGACATGGGCCTGGCCGGCGCTGGCGTGGGTGGTGCTGATCGCCTCCGCCTTCCTCGGTGCCGGCACCGTCATTGCAACTGCCGCCAGCGTCGTGCTGATCGCCACCGTGCTCGCGGCCGTCTATCACGCCGAAGTGGTCGCCCATCGGGTCGGCGAACCCTTTGGCACCCTCGTGCTGGCCGTCGCCGTCACCGTCATCGAAGTGGCCTTGATCGTGTCCGTCATGGTCGCATCGCCCGACGAGTCGGCGGGCCTGCCGCGCGATACGGTGTTCGCCGCCGTCATGATCGTGTGCAATGGCATCGTCGGCATCTGCCTGCTGGCCGGCGGCGTGCGCCACTACGAGCAGGGATTTCAATTGCAGGGGGCGAGCGCGGCATTGGCGGTTCTGGCAGTGCTCACGGTGCTGACCCTGGTCCTGCCGAACTTCACGACCAGCGTGGCCGGCCCGGTCTTCAGTGTCTCGCAACTGGTATTCGCCGGTGTCGTCTCCCTGGTGCTCTACGGCGCTTTCGTCTTCGTCCAGACCGTGCGGCACCGCGACTACTTCCTGCCGTCGGACGCCGACGACGAGGCGGCGCACGCGCCGCCGCCGGCCAACCGCACGGCTTTAATCAGCGCCGGCCTGCTGCTTGTTGCGCTGGTCGCCGTCGTGGGCCTCGCCAAAGTGCTGACGCCGTCCCTCAAGGCGGGCGTCGCATGGCTCGGCGCGCCACCGGCGATTGTCGGCATCGTCATCGCCGCGCTGGTGCTGCTGCCTGAGGGGCTGGCCGCGCTCAAAGCGGCGCGCGTGAACCGGCTGCAAACCAGTTTGAACCTGGCGCTGGGATCGGCGCTTGCAAGCATCGGCCTGACGGTGCCGGTGGTCGCCGTCGTGTCGATCGTCCTCAAGCAACCGCTCGAGCTCGGCCTGGACTTGAAGGACCAGGTATTGCTCGCGCTCACGTTGTTGGTCGGGGTGATCACGCTGGGGACGGGGCGGACGACGGTGCTTCAGGGCATTGTCCATCTGGTCATGTTCGCCGCCTTCCTGTTCCTGGCCCTGGTGCCGTGAGCCCCAGATTCCGGCTCTGACGCTGCATTGCGTGGCGCTACCGGCAACATCCGTCCATCACCGAACTGTCTGATGACGCTCCACAAAACCAGACCATGCGCGGTTTTGCCTTATTCCTGACCAATTTCTGACCGAGCGTCCGTTTGCTGACCAATTTCTGACGTAGGTCCCGATACCCTCAACCGTGGAGGCATGCATGGAGAACCGAATGCCCAGCCAACGACTCTTCATCATCATTGGCGCACTTGTCCTGGTCGTCGTCATCGGTGGCCTCTTCGTGTTCACAGGCGGAAGCGGCAATCAGGTCGCCGACCAACCCAAGATCGAGACCCCAGCCGGGACGCCGCCCGCGCCGTCCACGCCAACGCCGCCGTCCAGCGACGGCAAGCAGTAATCAGCGGCCATGCCCGCGAGTCATCGGACCACGACCGCCGGCTCAACCCGATAGCAAATGCTGCAAGCCGTGCGGCTCACGTCGCGCCGCTCGGGTCATGGCCCAACGGAGATCTGCCGGCGGCGTCCGGGGAAACGAGAGATCGCCGGCAGTACGGAGAGTCCGTACCTCGCCGGACTCTCCGGGAGGGAGGCTTGCGAGAGCCTCCCTCCAAGGCGGCCTGGGCCGCCACCGGATTTCGGCACAGTCCGCGGCGTCATGACCGAGGCGCTACGTCCGGGCAGTTTTGACGGACATCGGCGCGTTCGCGTTGAGTTTGGAGTTGGGCGCCATGATCAGGACGTTTGTCGCAGTCTTCGCCGCGAATCTCCTCCTCTTCAGCATGGCGGGCGACGGCATCGCGCAATCCCAGACGCATGCCACGGCGGGTTCAGTCAAGCGCATCTCGGGGTTCGACGGAGCAGAAGCTGCACCGGCCCGCTCGCCGCAATCCACGGCAGCGGCGCACAAATTTGCGAAGCGCGCCTCAGCCGCGGCCCGACCATCGGCTAGGCAAAAGGCAATGACGTCGGGCAAGGAAAAGAAGCGTGGGGCGGCGGTTAATCGGCAGACCGTCGGCAAGCCGCGACCAGGCGCGGCGGCGAGGAAAGCAGCACAATCGCGATCGACGCCGCAGGTGGTACGGCAGGGAAGGCTTACATCAGCAGCTGCTTACAAGGGCGTTGGTCGTTCGGTCCAACGCGCCGCCGTCGGCCCTGCCAGTGCCCGATACACCCGGCGTGTCGTGACCGCGGTTGAGCAGCGGCGAGCGGGGCGCTACCGGGGTCCATCGTTCGTGCCAATGCCACCGGCAGTGCCGGTCGACGAAGACGAGCCGCGCAGCCTGTCGTTCTTTCACGTGCATTCACGCGAATCGATCACCGCCACGTTCTGGCGTGATGGTCAATTCGTTCAGTCGGCGCTGGACCAGTTGAATGCATTCCTGCGCGACAGCCACGACGAGTCT
>DATFGV010000342.1:0-3559 GCA_035249115.1 Vineibacter sp. | reverse complement strand
CTCCAGGTCGGAATCGGCGACGACGCCGACACCGGCCTGCACGTACATGGTGCCGTCCTTCACCAGGGCGGTGCGCAACAGGATGCAGGTGTCCATCGTGCCGTTGGCGGCAAAGTAGCCGGCGGCGCCGGCGTAGATGCCGCGCCGCACCGGCTCCAGCTCGTCGATGATCTCCATCGCCCGCACCTTGGGTGCACCCGACAGTGTGCCGGCGGGAAAGCCGGCGATCAGCGCGTCCAGCGCTGTCAGCTCATTTTCGATCGTACCCTCGACATGGCTGCTCATGTGCTGGACGTGGCTGTATTTCTCAATCGTGAACTGCTCTCGTACGCGCACCGAACCGATCTTCGCCACGCGGCCGACATCGTTGCGCGCGAGGTCAAGCAGCATCAGGTGTTCGGCACGCTCCTTGGGATCCGTCTGCAGGTCGTTGGCCAGGGCGGCATCCTCTTCCGGCGTGCCGCCGCGCGGTTTGGTGCCAGCTAGTGGCCGCACGGTGACGACGTTGTCGCGCAGCCGCACCAGGATCTCGGGCGACGAGCCGACGATCGAGAAATCACCGAAGTCGAAGTAGATCAGGAACGGCGACGGGTTGATGCGTCGTAGCGCGCGGTAGAGCGCGATCGGTGGCAGGCGGAAGGGCACCGCGAAGCGCTGCGACGGCACGATCTGGAAGGCATCGCCGGCATGGATGTATTCCTTGCAGCGCGCCACCATGTCCTGGAACTGCTGCTTGGACATGTTGGCGACTGGCTCGGGCGCGACATGGGTGGCGGCGGGGGCCTCGTGTCGGTAGGGCAGGGAGCGGTCGAGATCGGCCACGACATCAGCCAGCCGCTCGCGCGCCAGCGCGTAGGCAGCCGCGGCCGTCATCCCCGGCGCCGGCCAGACTGGCGTCACCAGTGAAACCATGTCGGCCAGACGGTCAAAGACGCAGATGATGGTCGGCCGCAGCAGGATCGCGTCCGGCAGGTCAAGTGGATCGGGGTTCTTGTCCGGGATGCGCGGCTCCATCAGCCGCACAGTGTCGTAGCCGAGAAAGCCGAACAGGCCGGAGGCCATGGGCGGCAGCTCGGGCGGAATGTCCATCTGGCACTCGACGATCAGGGCCCGCAGCGTTTCCAGCGGGTTGCCCTCCAACGGTGTGAACGCGCCGGTGTCGACCCGGGCAGCGCGATTGACCTCGGCCTTGCCGCGCCGGCAGCGCCAGATCAGGTCCGGCTTGAAGCCGAGGATCGAGTACCGACCGCGCACCTCACCGCCCTCGACGGATTCGAGAAGGAAGGCGTTGGCGCGGCCGTCGGCGAGCTTGAGCATGGCCGATACCGGTGTTTCGAGATCGGCGACCAGGCGAGTCCAGACGAGCTGGGGGCGGCCTGTGTCATAGGTGGTGGCGAACGTGTCGAAAGCGGGGAAGACGCTCATGGCGGGAGTCTCATCGATGGTCGGGCAAAAGGCCCGAAAGGCGGCGGGTGGTGGTCGGCGCACGGCGTGCGGTCGACCGGCACGTCCAATTCGTGCGCGTCACCAGCGCCATCGATGAGGTGGCAGAGGGCTCGACACTGTGTCGGCCGAGAGTCCGCGGCGGTCCGTCATTGTTGCTCAAGCCGGAAGAGGCTGGCGAACGCCTTGGCGTCGCGCTGTACCCCATAGCGCTTCTCGAGGGTCGCCACCAGCTGGCCGGCAAGGTCGTTGGCCATGACGCTCTCGACTTCCCTGCCGAGCTTTTCGGCTTCGGCCGGTGCGGCGCCGGGGTCGGCGGCGATCACCTCCCGCAGCCGGACCACGGCCGCGCCTTCGTCGGTATTGACCGCAGCCGACTTGCCGAGCTCCAGCTCGAACAGCTTGGCGACCAGCGGGCCTTGCAAGCCAGCGGCAGGGTCGGACTGGGCGCGGGTGATGGCCTTCGCCGTCTTGACCTCGGCGCGTACCGTGCGTGCCTGCTGCGCCAGCTCGGCGACGGCGTTGACCCGATCGGCGATCTCCTTAGCGCGGGTCTGGGCCAGCTTCAGCCGCTCGGCTTCGGTCCAGGCGGCGATGACGCGGTCCTTGACCTCGTCGAGCGGCGGTGTGCGCGACGACGTGACCTTGTCGGTACGCACCACGTACAGGTGACCGGCCCTGGTTTCGCCGACTCCACCGGTTTCACCTTGCTTCAAGCGGAACGCGGCGCCCAACATTTCCGGTGCCCACGGCCCCTCGACGACTGGCTTGCCGTCGACGCCACGGCCGGTCGAGTCGACATCGGCCGCCTTGCGCAATGCGAGATTAAGCTGCTGGGCGGCGGCATCGAGATCGTCCGAACGGGCCAGTGTCTTTTCCAGTTCACCGATGCGCTTGGCGAGCAGGTCGGGCGCCGCCTGGGCGCGGTAGTCTTTCTCCAGTCGTTCCCGCACCGCCTCGAAGTTGGTCGTTTCGCCGGGTTCGATCTTGTTGATCCGCACCACATGCCAGCCCAACCCGGTCTTGACGGGGGCCACGAGGCCCGGCGCCTTGGGATCGAACGCGGCCTTGGCCAGTTCGCCCGGCAGGTCGCGCATCGTAACCAGGCCGAGCTTGATGACGTCCTTGCTGGCCGCTTCCTTGCCGGCGTCCTCCAGCGATTTTCCGCCGCCGACCAACTCGGCGATCTTGGTGGCCTGCGCCTCGTCGTTGACCAGAACCTGGTCGATGTCGCGTTTCTCGGGCTTCTCGAACTCGGCCTTGCGGTCGTTGTACATGGCGCGCAGTTGCTCGTCGCTCACCTGGATCTCGCCGGCGACATCGTCCGGCGTCAGGGCCAGGAACGTCAGCGATCGGCGCTCGGGCAAGTCGAACCGCTTGGCGTTGGCGTCGTAGTACGTCTTGATCTGTTCGTCGGTCGGCGCCGGCAAGTCAGTCATCTTCGACGCTTCGACCAGCACCACCTCGGCCACGCGTTGCTCGCGACGATGCTTGTAGAGCGTATCGCGCAGAACGCTCGGGATGGTGACACCACCGGTGATTCCCAGGATCTGGCTCAGGCCGATATCACGACGCAGGTCGGTGACGTACTGTGCCTCGGTGATCCGCAGGTTCTGCAGAACGCGCTGATACTGGCCGCGGTCGAACTTGCCGTCTACGCCGTGGAACACCGGCGTATCAGCGATCGCCCGGCGGACCTGCTCGTCGGAGACGACAATCCCGAGGTCGGCGATCGCGCGGTCGAGCAGCAGGCGCTGTTCGAGGTTGCGCAACGCCCGGGTCGACAGCCCCAGCATGATCGCCTGGTCGCGCGACAATCGCATCGACGAGCGGCTGTTGATTTGCTCGAGCTCGCGCTCGAACTGGGTCTGCACCTCGCGGCCCTTGATCGCTGTGCCGCCCAGTGTGAAGGGCCCGACATGCCAGCCGCCGACCCGAGAGACGACCGGATCGGCGCTGGCCAACCGCAAGGCGCTCCCGACGCCGGCGACGTCGCCCAGAACGAACGCCAGCAGGATGATCCCCAGCAGCAGGGCGAGAACGATCGAGCCGGCGATTTTCCTGAATCTGTTCATGACGTCCCGAGGCTGAGGCGCGGCATAGCTAGCACCTGCCC
>DATFGV010000341.1:0-3514 GCA_035249115.1 Vineibacter sp. | reverse complement strand
GCCAGGCGCTGATCATGGCGCGCGTGCGCGGACCGATGAAGCCGGTGGTGGCGCCGACCTCATGACCAAGCGCCGTCAGCGCGACCTGCACCCGCTTGCGATCGGCCTCCGACAATTGCAGCGCCGCTTCGGCCGCCTCCGGCCGGACGTCGGCGCCGGCCTTTCGCTGCCCTTCGTCGCGCTTAGCCAGTGCCGACGCAGCCTGCTGCTGCAGCACTTCGTGCTGTGCCGCCGTCAGGAAGCCGGTTTCAGGCCAGCCTTGTGCCTTCTGCCAAGCCGCGATCATGGCCCGCGTGCGCGGCCCGAAAACGCCGGCCGTCGAGCCGATGTTGTGACCGAGCGCATTCAGCGCCACCTGCACGCGCTGGCGGTCGGCTTCCGACAGGCGCAAGGCTGTCTCGGCCGCTTCGGCTTGCTGGCGCAGATCGGCCTGCGATTTCGCCCGGTCTTCCGCGGCGCGCCGTTTCGCGTCGGCCTCGGCCAGTGCCCGCGCCGCAGCCTCCTCTTTCTCGCGGGCGGCCGCCTCGGCACGCGCTTGCTCTTCCGCCGCTTGCCGCTCGCGCGCCGCTCGCGCCTGCTCTTCGGTCTCGCGGCGTCGCGCCTCTTCCTCGGACCGCGCCTGCATCGCGGCGGCCTCTCGCTCGCGCGCTACCGCCTCTGCACGTGCCCTCTCCTCTGCCGCCCGGCGCCTGGCATCTTCTTCCGCCCGAGCCCGTGCTTCGGCTGCCTCGCGCTCGCGTGCTGCCGCGTCGGTCCGTGCCTTCTCCTCGGCCGTCCGGCGCTTGGCGTCTTCCTCGGCCCGAGCCCGCGCTTCGGCCGCCTCGCGGTCGCGTGCTGCCGCCTCGGCCCGCGCTTTTTCCTCGGCGGTCCGGCGCTTGGCATCTTCTTCCGCTCGCGCCCGTGCCTCGGCCGCCTCGCGTTCGCGTGCCGCGGCTTCGGCTCGCGCTTTTTCCTCGGCCGCCCGGCGTTTCGTCTCCTCTTCTGCCCTTAACCGCGTCTCGGTCGCTTCACGCTCGCGCGCCGCCGCTTCGGCCCGCGCCTTCTCCTCAGCCGCACGGCGCCTGGCGTCTTCCTCGGCACGCGCCCGCATCTCGGCCGCTTGCGCGTCGGACGCCGGTGTAGCGGTCCGGTTGCCGCCACCGCTCGCGCCCTGCTTGCGCGCCTCCAGGTCCTGGCGCATTTTGGTCGCGATCGCGACCTGCCGCTGTGCTTCGGCCTCGGCGCGCCGCAGCCGCTCCTCGGGCGACTCAGTCACCGGCGGCCGCCAGATCAGCGCCGCACAGGCTGCCAACACGACCACCATCGCGATCGCGACCCGCCGCCAGGTGAGGCGCCCGGGTTGCGCGGCCGGCACGCCGCCACTGGTCGCCAGTTCGCCGGTGGCGGGCATGGACGGCACTGCCAGCGCTTCCTCGTGTGGCGCCCCGTCGCCATCCATCAGGCGGCGCCACTCGGTAATGCTCTGGGGTCGCTGCGATGCCTTCAGCGCCAAACCGGCGTCGATCGCCCTGAGCAGGTCCCGGGAATAACGGTCATCGCCGGCGTCGACCGCGCGGGCGCGATCGTCGCCCGAGGCGCGCTGCATCGCGGTCGGTGGCGCATGGCCGGTGACGACATGGTAGAGCGTCGCCGACAGTCCGTAGATGTCGGTCCATGGACCGCGCGGCTCAGCCGCCGCCACTTCCGGTGCCGCGTAGCCCGGCGTGTAGGCCGACGTCATCGCCTGGATGCGGTCCTGCAGGCCGGCACGCGTGCCGCCGAAGTCGATCAGGGTTGGCTGGCCGGACTCGTCGATCAGGATGTTCGCCGGCGTGATGTCGCCGTGCACCAGGCGCAAGTCGTGCACGAACTCGAGGCCAACCAGCAAGGGCCCAAGGATCAGGTCGAGCGTAGCGGGCGCCGGCCGCGGATCACGCCGCAGCACCTGCTCCAGGCTTTCACCCCCGACCAGGGTCATCGCCATGTAGGCCGTGCCATTGGCCTCGAAAAAGTCCAGCACATTGACGACGCCCGGCACGTCCTCCAGGCGCGCGAGCGCCCGCGCCTCGTCGAGAAACTGTGCCCGGCCCCAGCGGAACACCTCTTCGGTCAGCGGCGAGAAGGGCACCACGCCCTCGCCGCCCAGCCGCCGGGCCAACGCCGCCGGCAGGAACTCCTTGAGCGCGACTTCGTGCGGTCCCTGGGCATAGCGGGCGCGATAGGTGATGCCGAAGCCGCCGACCCCCAGGGTGCCGAGGATCTCGTACTTGCCGATTTGCGCGCCCGGCAGCAGCGGCCCGAACGACGCGACGCCATCGCCCGGCGCCGTCGCTGCTGATGGATCGTCGTTGCCGGACATCATGCTGACTGCCTCAGGGGGCATTTTCCGACATGTCGCGGACAACCGAAAGTGATAATTCCGCCAATACTTTGACGATGTGACAGAAGTTCCATCAAACGCAGGTCAATCAAGCGCAGCAGGAGGCGGTACAACGCTATTGTACACGCCTCATCGTTCCGTCGTCCCGACCAAGGCCCGAAGGGCCGCGTGGAGGGACCTTGCCTCGACGGCATCGACGTTTGATGTCGAGACGAGGTCCCTCGGCTGCGCCGCGCTACGCGCGGCTCCGCTCGGGACGACGGAGTGTGGGCGAAAAATTCGGGTGATTAGGCGACCCCCGCTCACGCCTCCGCCGCCTCGAACTCGACCAGCTCGGCGCCGTCCTGCACCTGGTCGCCGGCGGCGTAGAGCAGCCGCTTGATGGTGCCGTCAGCGGGGGCGACCAGGGTGTGTTCCATCTTCATCGCCTCGAGCACGACCACCGGTTGACCGCGCGACACCGTCTCGCCTTCCTTGACCTTGATGTCGATGATCTTGCCCGGCATCGGCGCTTTCAGGCCTGACCCATGTGCGGCGCCCGCCTCGGCTGCCGACACGTCGCGCGGATCGACGAGGCGCAGCGGCCGGCCGCCAGCATCACCGTCACTGAACACGACGTAGTCGATGCCGCCGTCATTGGCGGCGTGACGCACGACCCGGGCCCGCATCACCGCCTCGCCCAGGGTCGCGCGGAAGCTGCCGTCGCGCCCGACGGCCGCGCTCGCGTCCAGGGTCGAGCCGCCAATCTCCAGCCGGCAGTCGACCGCGTCCCGCGGCGAGGGTTGAGCCGACCCGGCCGTGCGCCGGTAGTGGACCATCACGGCAACGTCGCCGTCACCGGCCTTCCAGCGCACTTCGTCGCGGCCGGCACCGTTCAGCCGCCAGCCGTCGACACGGTGCCATGGCGAGGTCGGCTCGTTCGATGCCGCGGCCTGCGCCGCCGCCCGCGTCCGCCACTCCAGCAGCCGCGCCAGGGTGGCCAGCGCGAGCGTCCGATGGTCGGCCGCTTCAGGCTTGGGAATCACCTCGGCCTTGTGCCGTTCGATGAAACCGGTATCGACCTCGCCGGCGGCGAAGGCAGGATGCGCCGCAATCCGCGCCAGCAGCGCGGTGTTGGTGCGCACGCCCACGACTTCGGTGTCGTCTAGGGCCAGG
>DATFGV010000340.1:0-2362 GCA_035249115.1 Vineibacter sp. | reverse complement strand
GGGCCGGAGGCCCGCGCTCCCAGGTTATGAGCGGCCCGAGTGTCCACATGGCGTGGTGCGGCGCCCTCTGCTAACCAGCCCGCATGTCCGGCTGGTATCGTCTCGTCGATCCCCTGCTCGCCCGTATCGACGCCGAGACGGCGCACCGGCTGGCGATCCGCGCCTTGCGCGCCGGTGTCGTCCCTGCCGCACGCAGCGACGATGATCCGGTGCTGGCGACCGCCGCCTGGGGTCGCCCCTTCGCCAACCCGATCGGCCTGGCCGCCGGCTTCGACAAGAATGCGGAGGCGCCGGACGCCCTCCTGCGCGCCGGCTTCGGTTTCGTCGAGATCGGCACGGTGACGCCTCGGCCGCAGGCCGGCAACCCACGACCGCGCCTGTTCCGGCTGGCTGCCGACCACGCGGTCATCAACCGCATGGGCTTTCCCGGCGAAGGTCTCGACGCCATCCTGCGCCGTCTGAAAGCGCGGCCTCGAGTCGGGCTGGTCGGCGTCAATGTCGGTGCCAACAAGGACAGCGCCGACCGTGCCGCCGACTACGCCGCCTGTGTGGCGGCTGTCGCGTCGTATGCCGACTACCTGGTGTGCAACGTCTCGTCACCCAACACGCCGGGTCTGCGCGACCTGCAAGGCCGCGCCGAGCTGCTGCGCCTTCTGCGCGGCGCCATGGCGGCGCGCGGCGCGCACACTGTGCCGCTGCTGGTGAAGATCGCGCCGGATCTGTCGCCGGGCGACGTCGAGGATGTGGTCGAGGCGTCGGTGGAAGCCGGCATCGACGGCATGATCGTGGGCAACACCACCGTCTCCCGACCGGACACCTTGCACGGCCCCAGGCGAACAGAGAGCGGCGGCCTGAGCGGTGCGCCGCTCACCGACCTGTCGACATCGGTGTTGAGGACCGCCGCGCAGGTTGCCCGCGGCCGCCTGACGCTGGTCGGTTGCGGTGGCGTCGCCAGCGGCGCCGACGCCTACGCCAAGATTCGCGCCGGCGCGAGCCTCGTGCAGCTATACACGGCGCTGGTCTTCCACGGCCCGGGGCTGGTGCAGCGGATCAAGGCCGAGTTGGCGTCACTGCTCAAGCGCGACGGGTTTGCGGCGGTGTCGCAGGCCGTCGGCGCTGAATTGTAGGCATCCCCCGTGTGCTAACGCGCCGGCCGTTGCCGCTGGCCTCACACTGGTCGCAGCGACAACCCGGCTTCACAGCTACGCCACATTCGGGTCATTGACGTCCTTGCGGATAGGCACGGACATGCAATCGCTGCTAGCGCATTTCTCATGGCCCTTGAATATCTCCATGGCGCCATCTTCATAGAGCCTGGCCCGGTGGTGAGCCATTTGCATCTTGAGCCAGACGGTGGCCCAGCCGGCGGGCGCTGGCGGCAATGTCGGGTAGGTGTACTCCCAGTCGATCGGCCATGACAGCGTTCCGACAACGTTGCGGGGCGAGGCCCGCGGCGGCACGGCGTAGACGAACGCTCCACTGTAGACGTCGTCGACAATACCGACGACGGTACAGCCGGAACCACTGTTCCCGCCACTGATGGTGCTTGTGAACGGCGTCGTACCATGCGCCAACCCGGCCCAGGCGACCGGCGCCGCGCCACTGACGACCATGGCACCGGCGCCCTCACGGAAACCCAAGGTCCTGAACGACACGTTCTTCGGAGTCAAAAAGATCTCGCCCTTGAAGCCGGCCGACGGTTGACCCTGAACGTGGCGACGGGCGCCGCCCACCTGCTCGCGCATGTGCGCCGTCGGCATGCGGATGACGTAGGACAGCTCGGGGCCGAGGCCAGCGCAGACGCCGTTGACGATCGACAGTTTAAGCTTGACCGCGCGTTGCGGAACCGGCGCGGTGTTGGCCGGCGACGTGCGACATGGCGCGATATAATCGACCACGCCGGTCTGCATCGCAGGCAGCGGCGCAGCGTTGGTCGCCGGATCATGAACCAATCCGACAGTATTCCGATCGCCGGCCGCGTTAGCGTCGAAACTCCAGCGTAGCCCGCCAGCCTCGGCGGCGCTGACGCCGACCGGCGTGGTTGCAAAACCGAGTTGAACCCGCTCGTCGACACCCAGATCGGTGGTGCTGCGGCCGACGAAATTGTCGGCGATCTGCGCCGTCGTGGTCAGCGCGAAAACGATCACCGTGACCGCCACCGTCTGTCCACCAAACGCCACGCTCACGGTCACACCATTTGCCGGCATATTCGCCGCCGCCGGGTTGCGGAAGGTGATCCGCTTTGACGAACCTTGGCCGGCCGCAGCGCCACCCCACGTCGCCGTCGTGAGGTTCACCGTCAGTGGGGGCGCGACACCGGTGGCTGAGACGCGGAACTCGATGTCCGTACCCTTGAGCACAT
>DATFGV010000339.1:0-12186 GCA_035249115.1 Vineibacter sp. | reverse complement strand
GCAGCCCGGCCTTGATCTCGACCTCGTAGTTGGCGCCATAGGCCAGGCCGCCCAGGCAAATGCGCTCCTGGCGCACGACGATGGCCGGCTTGGCGTCCGGGGTGATCGCAAGATAGTCGCCGTACTTCACCCGGCCGCTGTCATCCAGTTCCTGCGAGAAGTGCAGGCACGCTTCGGGCGTCGCGTCGGCGCTCACGGTCAGGCGCGCGAAGCGGAACGCGGCGGGCGAGGGGGCGGCCGGAGTGGGCGAGGCGGCTGGCGGCGTCGTGGCCGGCTTGGGTGCCGCGTCGGCTTGCTTGGCCGCAGCTGGCGTTGGTGCAGGTTTGGCGGCAGGCACGGGCGTGCTGGCCGTGGTGGTGGCGAAGGGATCACCGCGTTGGCCGACGAGGAAGCCGCCGAGACCGGCGAGGACGGCGACCGTGACGAGGAGCGCGGACATTGTCTTGTTCATGGCCATCACCTGGAGTGAGCCGATCGCCGAACAGGCGGCGAACAGACGGGTCGGGGGCGTAGCGGCGCGTAGGTCACGCGGTGCGGTGGATGTTGTCGCTGGCGACGTGGCGGGCGGTGATGCGGCGCTGCCGGATCATCCGCTGCACACACTCTAAACCGCTGCAACAGAAAGGAGAAGTGATCGCTCGCCGTGGCAAATGCCGCAACTTTATGAGGCGAACGGGCACACATGGGCAATAATCGAATAGGTATCGTTCAACCGTGGCGGGAATGTGTCAAACCGGTGTCGGCCTCGCGACCCGCAGATTTTCCGCGCCGCCGTGACGTTGCGGCAACCGCGCTTGCACAAATTTGGCACAAACGATCGGTGATCGAGGACGACGCCGCAGCCTGTGGATGACGGTGCGCAGGGCCATCGCGATGCGGCGCGCGCTTTGCTAAGCAACGCGTTCCCGATTCAACCACAGTCACATGACCCTTCACCTCATCAAGCTGGCGGTCGGCGTCGACGACGTCGCGCATCTGCGAACGCTACAGGACAAGCGCCGCAAGGAGCGGCGGCAAAAACCCGGCACGCCGCACTGGGTCTTCACCCGCAACACGCCGCGCCGCGCCGACGACCTGCTCGAAGGCGGCTCGCTCTACTGGGTGATCCGCGGCGTCGTGCGCTGCCGTCAGGAGCTGGTCGGTCTGGACGAGGACCGCGACGCCGACGGCGACAAGTACTGCCGCATCAAGGTGCGGCGCACCGTCGTGCCGACTGCGCCCAAGGCGATGCGCGCCTTCCAGGGCTGGCGTTATTTCGAGGAAGAGCACGTACCGGCCGACCTGCGCGCCGGCGACACCGCCGACGTGCCCCGCGCCATGGCGACCGAACTGCGGCGGCTGGGGCTGCTGTAAGCCAGGGCGGTTGACGCGACGCCGCCCGCGTCATATGAGACCGCGCATGATTTCCGCCAGCGCCTTTGCGCCAGCCCAACGACAACCGCGCCGGACCTCCGGCGGCGGCGGTTGTGCCTGGCTGATGTGACGCGGCGAACGACGTGAGGGGCGTTCGGCGCCCCACATCCTGGTCCTGAGCAAAGGCCCCGCCACCCTGATCGGCGGGGCTTTGTCGTTGGGCGTCTCCGCCGGTCGTTGATCCCGAGGAGAGAGCGATGATCGAGATTGAATTGTACCTGACCTTCATCGTGGCCGTGACCATCCTGATGTTGATCCCGGGCCCCAACGTAGCCCTGATCGTGGCCAACAGCGTCGCGTATGGCGCGCGCTACGGGTTGCTGACCGTCGCCGGAACCAGCGCGGCGATGATCGTGCAGCTCGGCCTGACCGCGTTGGGCATGACTGAGTTGCTGGGGCGGTTGGGCTCATGGTTCGAGTGGCTGCGCTGGATCGGCGTCGCCTATCTCGTCTGGCTCGGCATCGCGCTGTGGCGTGCGCCGGCGACTGAGTTGAGCGCGGTGCCGGATGCGCCGGCATCGAAGCGGGCGATGGTTGTACGAGCGATGCTGGTCTCGCTGGTCAACCCCAAGACGCTGCTGTTCTACGGCGCGTTCTTTCCGCAGTTCGTGACGCCAGGTCCTGGCGTCGGCGGCCAGATCATCGTGCTGAGCGCCACCTTCCTGGCGCTGGCGGTGCTGATCGACGGCGGCTGGGCACTGGCCGCTGCGCGCGCCCGGCACCTGCTGGCGTCGCGCGGCCGGTTGCGCAACCGGCTGAGCGGCGGCCTGCTGATCGGCGCCGGCGTCGGCCTGGCGCTGGCGCGCAAGGGATGAGCGACACGCCTCGTGCGATCGGTCACAGCCGGGTCGACGGACGCCAGTCGACCCTCAGCGCGTCGTCGTCACGCTCTTGCGCTCGGCGTCAATGCGCTTGAGTTCGCGGCGCATGATCTTGCCGGTGGTGGTCAGCGGGAACTCCGTGACGAACTCGACCTCGCGCGGGTATTCGTGCGCCGCCAGGCGCGTCTTTACGTAGGTGGCAATCTCGGCCTTCAGCGCCTCGCTGGGCGCCACCTCGGGGCGCAGCTGGATGAAGGCCTTGACGATCTCGGTCCGCACCTTGTCGGGCACGCCGACGACGCCGACCAGGGCGACGGCGGGATGCTTCATCAGGCAGTCCTCGATCTCGCCCGGGCCGATGCGGTAGCCGCCCGACGTAATGACGTCGTCGTCGCGGCTCTTGAAGAACAAGTAGCCGTCGGCGTCGATGCGCCCGACGTCGCCGGTCAGCAACCAGTTACCGGCAAACTTCTTGGCGGTGGCTTCCGGGTTCTGCCAGTACTCCAGCATCACCACGGGATCGTGCCGCCAGCCGGCCACCTCGCCTTCCTCTCCCGGCGGCAGCACATTGCCCTGTGCATCGACAGTGGCGACCCGGCGGCCGACGCAGGCGCGGCCGCACGAGCCGGGCCGCACCCCGAACCAGTTCGGGCTGTTCAAGGTCATCAGGTTCATCTCGGTCTGGCCGTAGCCTTCCGAGATCGTGCTGCCGAAGGTATCGCGTCCCCATTGTAGCAGTTCTTCGCCCATCGCCTCGCCGCCGGTGAAGACCGAGCGCACGTCGTAGCCCCAGCGCCGCCGTGGCGCGTCGACCTGCCGCATCATCTTCAGCGCCGTCGGCGGGATGAAGCTGACGCCGACCCGGTGCTTCTCGAGCAGATGGAACGCCTTCTCGGGATCGAACTTGGCAAAGCGGTGCGCCAGCACCGGTGTGCCGAAATAAAGCGCCGGGAACAGCGCGTCGTACAGGCCGGCGATCCATGCCCATTCCGCCGGCGTCCACATCACCTCGTTGCCGCGTGGCCAGAAATCGGCCCATTGCTGCACCGCCGGGATCACGCCTTCGAGCATGCGATGGGCGTGCAGCGCGCCCTTGGGCTGGCCGGTGGTACCCGACGTGTAGATCAGCAGCGCCGGATCCTCGCGATGCGTGTCGACGGTCGCAAACGAGTCGGACGCCGCGCCAAGCAAGGTGTCGTGGTCGTGGAAGTCGCTGCCGTGCTTGCCGGCGCCGAGCACGACGACATGCTGCAGGTCCGGCAGGCGGTCGCGTACCGCCTGCACCTTGGGCAGCTGCGAGATGTCGGTGATCACCGTTCGCGCGCCGGCGTTGGACATCCGGTATTCGACTGCCTCCTCGCCGAACAGGGTAAACAGCGGCAAGGTCACGGCGCCCATGCCGTAGATGGCGATGTGCGCCACCACCAGTTCGGCGCTCTGTGACAGGAATACCGCGACACGATCGCCGCGCCGGATGCCGAGGGCTTTGAGGCTGTTGGCCATGCGGGCGCTGGCCCGCGCGACGTCGCCGTAGGTCCAGTGGCGCACCGAGCCGTCGGCGTTCTCGACGATCAGCGCCAGGGCCTGCGCCGGATGACGATCGCAGAGCATGCGTCGCATGTTGTAGCGGTCCGGAATCCGCCATTGGAACCGGCGCTGCGCCTCTTCGTAGGACACGCCATATGGAATCATTGGTTCCTTCCCCACGTGGCGGGGAGGATAGCCAAACATCAGGGACAATAGAACCGTGGTGCGCGTGCCGGCCTTCGTCTGTATTCTGGCCGCCGCAAGACAGGAGCATCCATGGCCCCCGACGGCGGCGCCGCCCGCGCCAAGCGCAACACCGAGATCGTCGCCTCGGTCTGTCCGCACGACTGCACCAGCACCTGCGCGCTCGACGTCGAGCGGCTGGATGCACGCACCATCGGCCGGGTGCGCGGCTCGAAGCGCAACACGTATACCGCCGGTGTGATCTGCGAGAAGGTGGCCCGCTACAGCGAGCGGGTGCATCACCCGGACCGGCTGCAATACCCGATGAAACGCGTGGGACCGAAGGGCTCGGGCCAGTTAAAGCGCATCGGCTGGGACGAGGCACTCGACGTCGTGGCGCACGAGTTCACCGAACGTGCCGCCAGGTTCGGCACCGAGACGGTCTGGCCATATTTTTACGCCGGCACCATGGGGCTGGTGCAGCGCGACGGCATCAACCGCCTGCGTCACGCGATGAAGTACTCTCGCTGGTTCTCGACCATCTGCGTGACGCTGGCGGACAACGGCTGGCTCGCCGGCGTCGGCGCCAAGCGCGGCGTCGACATGCGCGAGGTCGATGAGCATTCTGATCTCGTGGTCATCTGGGGTGGCAATCCCGTCAACACCCAGGTCAACGTCATGCACCACGCCATGGCGGCCAAAAAGCGCGGCGCCAAGCTGGTGGTGGTCGATCCGTATCGCACTGGCACGGCGGAAAAGGCCGACATGCACCTGGCGGTGCGGCCCGGTACCGACGGCGCGCTGGCCTGCGCCGTCATGCACGTGCTGTTTGCCGAGGGTTACGCCGATTGGGATTACCTGCGCCGCTACACCGACTGCCCCGACGATCTCGCCGCCCACGTCAAGGCTAAGACGCCTGCCTGGGCGTCGGCGATCACCGGTCTCAGCGTCGAGCAGATCACCGCCTTCGCGCGGCTGTATGGGCGGACCAAGAACGCCTTTATCCGCTGCCATCATGGTTTCAGCCGCTCGCGCAATGGCGCCGCCAACATGCACGCCGTGACCTGCCTGCCCGGCGTCACCGGCGCCTGGAAGCACCTGGGCGGCGGCGCGCTCTATGGCCACACCGGCATGTATCCGCTCAACCGGACCCTGATCGAGGGCCTGGATTGCATCGATCTATCACTGCGCGAGCTCGACCAGTCACGCCTGGGGCCGATCCTGACGAACGATCCGGATGCGCTGAATGGCGGGCCGCCGGTGACGGCGATGCTGGTGCAGAACACCAACCCGGCGATGGTCTGTCCTGAGCTCCACCTCGTGCACAAGGGCCTGGCGCGCGACGATCTGTTCCTGTGCGTGCACGAGCAGTTCCTGACCGAAACCGCAGCGTTCGCCGACATCGTGCTGCCGGCCACCACCTTCCTTGAGCACGACGACTTCTATACCGCTAGCGGCCATACCTACTTCCAGGTCGCCAAGAAGGTGATCGAGCCCTACGCCGAATGCCGTGAGAACCACGACGTGATTTGCGAACTGGCCAAGCGGCTGGGCGCCAAGCACCGTGGCTTCGACATGACGGTCTGGCAGATCATGGACGAGACGCTGAAGCTGTCGGGCATGTGGGACGCCGAGACCAACCACGCCAAGGGCGGCCAGGACTGCGCGCTGCCGTTCGAGACGGCGCATTTCCTCGACGGCTTCCCGACCAGGGACAAGAAGTTCCATTTCCGTGGCGATTGGGAGCGCTTCGGTGGCCGCTGGCAGGAAATGCCGGCGCTGCCCGACCATTTCGACGTCATCGACAACGCCACCGATGACAAGCCGTTCCGGTTGGTCGCGGCGCCGGCCCGCACCTTCCTGAACTCGACCTTCACCGAGACGCCCAGCTCCCTGGCGCGCGAGAAGCGACCGACGGCACTGATGCATCCCGACGATTGCGCGGCGCTCGGCGTCGGCGAGGGCGATCGCGTGACCTTGGGGAACGAGCGCGGCAGCGTGGTCGTGCATGTCGTGCCGCAGGACGGCCAGCAGCGCGGTGTGGTGGTGGTTGAGAGCATCTGGCCCAACAAGTTTTTCGAGAACAAGATCGGCATCAACGCCATCACCAGCGCCGATCCCGGCTGGCCCAACGGCGGCGCCGCGTTCCACGACACGGCGGTGTGGGTCCGGCGGGCGTAGACGGCCGGACGAGGCTGGGGAAAACTCCCGGATGCACACAGGCGGCGGGCTTGTCCGTCGCTGCGTTGGCGCGATCCGTGTAACGTAGCGCCTCTGAAGATCGGCCCCCTCCGATCAGGAGACAGCGCATGAACGCTAGCATCGCGCCGTTTTCGGGCGCGTTCCGGCCCGCCGCCAATCCCAGCGTTGTGCAGGCCCAGGCGCGCGATGCGGCGCCGCGGGCGCATGTCATCGTCTTCGGCAATGAAAAGGGCGGTTCCGGAAAATCGACGGCCGCAATGCACGTCGCCGTGGCGCTGCTGCGCGACGGCGCCAGGGTCGGCACCCTCGACGTCGATGCGCGCCAGGGGACATTGACCCGCTATGTCGAGAACCGCCGCGCCTGGGCAGACCGCAAAGGTCTGTCGACGCCGCTGCCGGTTCATCGCGCCGTGGCGCCCAGCGCATTGGCGACGCGAGGCGAAGCCGAAGTCGATGAGACGCAGCGACTCGACGCCGCCTTTGCGGCCTTGCTGCCGTCCTGCGACTTCATCGTGGTCGACACGCCGGGCAGCGACACCTTCTTGTCGCGCCAGGCGCACACCTATGGCGACACGCTGGTGACGCCACTCAACGACAGCTTCGTCGACCTCGACCTGTTGGCGCGTATCGATCCCGACACCCTGAAGGTGGTGCGACCGAGCATCTATGCCGAAACCGTCTGGAAGCAGCGGCAGCTGCGCGCCATGAGCGGCGGCCGTCCGGTCGACTGGCTGGTGATGCGCAATCGGTTGTCGGCGTTGGCGGCCCGCAACAAGCGCGACATGGGCGCCGTGCTGGAAACGCTGGCGAAGCGCATCGGCTACCGCCTCGCCGCCGGCCTCAGCGAGCGGGTGATCTATCGCGAGCTGTTCCTCAAGGGCCTGACCCTGCTCGATCTGCGCGAGGAGGACACCGGCATCGCGCTTACCATGTCGCATGTAGCGGCCCGCCAGGAGGTGCGTGCCCTGGTATCGGCGCTCAACTTGCCGGCGCACCTGGCGCTGGTGCCGGACGATGCGCCGCCCGCGCCAGACGGGCACGACGCGCCGGCCGCCTGATCGCTAGAGTCTTGTCGCGTGTCCTCACGCCAAGCCGTGATGCCGCCGCAACATGTCGCGTGCGGCGCGGCCGGCCGTAAGCTCGTGGCAGTTGACGATGCCCAGGCGGAAGCCGCCCGGCGGCATGGCGTGCCGGTCGGGCGCCAGGGTTTCGTGAAACGTCGTCTGAACGCTGCTGACGCCCGGCATTTGCCGCAGCGCCTCGACCAGAGCCGGCGGCGGATGGCGGTAGGGACGGCCATGCGTGCCGAACAAGACGACGCTGAAGCCGTCACGCCGGCCTTCGTCGGGGTACTGCCAGGCGCCGGTCTGGTAGAGGCGCACCACGGACGCGACCCAGCCGGAACCGTAGAGGTCGGGCCACTGGTCGGCGAAGCGAAGATGGACCTCGATGATGCGTCCGCCGATCGTCTCGAAGTTCGCCATGCCGGTGTAGCCGCGCAGGTGCCGCGCCGACCAGTCGCCGCACCAGGTTTCGATGGCCATGTCGGGCTCGGCGTGCACCGTCCAGTAGTCGAACGTGCCGTCGCCGGCGGGTTCGCCGGTGGTATGGCGCCACCAGTGCACGGCGCCATCGACGACGGCGGCGTCGGTACTGACGTGCTTGCCTTGCAGCAGGGTCATCCAGAAATGGCCGGGTGCATAGGCGTCCGCATAGTCATCGGCCGAGTGCAGCACGCGACTACCCACGCCCATGCCTTTGAGGTTGTAGATCGGCTTGGAGAAGACGGGAAACGCCGGCGGCTCGACACCGTGTGGCGCCGCTTCGAGGCCTTGGCTGCGCGCCACCGCGAGCTTGTCGTAGACCCAACGATGGTCTGGGAACCACTGCCAGGCGTCGCTGTCCTCGGTCGGGATCAGCACGTCGGCGGGACAGGGCACAGAGTCGAAATATTGCAGGCGCCACGGATCAGCTTCGCAGATGGGCATGACGGCGCACTATTCCGGAAGGCAGCACGGTACCGCCCGGACGGGCGCGGCGGCGCCCGCGAGCGTACTACCTTGCAGTCTCGCATGTCAGCCCGTCGCCAACCAAGCGTTGAGCGGGCCGGCGATTCAGATTCGTCCCATCAGCAAAAGCACCACGACGACGATCAACAGAATGCCAAAGAAGCCGGAAGGGTAGTAGCCCCAGCCCCGACTGTACGGCCACGTTGGAACGACGCCGATCAGCAAAACGATCAGTATGATCAGCAGGATCAGCGACATTGGCATACCCCTTGCGGCACGTTGCGGCTTGAGCCGCGGCCTGCCCGAGATAACGACCTGCGGGCGCGCTGGTTCCCTGTTTCATGCTGTCAGTTCCTGTCAGGATGGCCTTGTATAGTACCAGCCCCTTGCCCGCCGGTTTCACAACCGCCGGGCGCACCAGGGAACGAGGTTGGATCCGGGATGAATGACGGCCCTGTTGGCGGATTGAAGTGCATTGCGGCCGCGTCAGCTTTGCCTGATCCGGCCGGCCGACGACGGGCCAAGGATCACAGCCGGATTTGCATGGCCGCGCGCGGCCGTGGAGTGGTGTCGTCGCTGTCGAGATGGCGGTGCAATGTGCATACCGGACCAACCGCAACCACCGCACCGGCGCGACGTTGAGTTTCCGCCGCAAGGCGACCCAGCAGAGAAAGGCATGCCGGCGGTGTTAGACAATCCACTTGAACGGCAAGGCAACCACGGCGATCTGACGGCGCGGTACGCGGCTGTCCGGCGCTTCAGCGAGCGCCTGGCGGCGCCGCTGTCGGCCGAAGACCAGACGGTGCAATCGATGCCCGACGTCAGCCCGACGAAATGGCATCTGGCGCACACCACGTGGTTTTTCGAGACGTTCCTGCTGGCACGCTTCGTACCTTCGTATCGGCCGTTCGATCCACGCTTCGCGTACCTATTCAATTCCTACTACGAGTCCGTCGGCGCCCGCCATCCAAGGCCGCAACGCGGGCTGATCTCGCGGCCCGGCGTCGAAGAGATCCTTGCCTACCGACATCACGTCGACCAAGCGATGGAAGCCCTTGTGGCGCGCGACGGCAGCTCGCCGGATACGTCGCTGCACACGTTGCTGCGGCTCGGCCTGAACCACGAGCAGCAGCATCAGGAGTTGATCCTGATGGATATCAAGCACGTGCTATCGGCCAATCCGCTGCGCCCGGCCTACCAGGCGCCGCAGCCGCGTACCGAAGGGCCGGTCCAATCGGTCACATGGACAGCGTTGAGTGGCGGCTTGGTCGAGATCGGCCATGACGGCAGCGGCTTCGCCTTCGACAACGAAGGACCACGCCACCGTGTGTGGCTGGAACCGTTCAGCTTGGCCTCGCGTCTGGTGACGTGCGGCGAGTTCCTGGCGTTCATGGCGGATGATGGATACCGGCGCCCGACGTTGTGGCTGTCCGAGGGGTGGGCCACTGTCTCCGCCCGAGGCTGGACGGCGCCGCTCTACTGGGAGGAGGTCGACGGCCGCTGGCATATCTTCACCCTGGCGGGCCTTCGCCCTGTGGCGATGGACGAGCCGGTGTGCCACGTCAGCTTCTACGAGGCGAGCGCCTTCGCGAAATGGGCCGGCAAGCGCCTGCCGACGGAGGCTGAGTGGGAGCATGCCGCGACCGCCGTGGCGACGCACGGACATCTCGCTGACGCCGGCGTACTGCATCCGCTGCCGGCGCCAGGCGGGCCGGGCTTGCAGCAGATGATCGGCGATGCCTGGGAGTGGACGGCGAGCCCGTATGTCGCCTATCCGCGCTACCGCGAACCAGCCGGCGCGATCGGCGAATACAATGGCAAGTTCATGGCTAATCAGATGGTGCTGCGCGGCGGCGCGGCGGTCACGCCGGCCGATCACATCCGGGTCACGTACCGCAACTTCTTTCCACCGGATGCGCGGTGGATGTTCGGCGGCATCCGCCTGGCGGAGGACACTTAATGCGCGCCGAACGTGCCATTGTCGTCGACCGGCAGGCCGACAGTCTGGACTTTGAGGTGGCGGTGCGCGCCGGGCTGTCGCGGTGGCCACGCGCCATCCCCGCCAAGTTCCTCTACGACGCGCGGGGCTCGGCCATCTTCGACGCCATCTGCGAGTTGCCGGAGTACTACCTGACGCGCACGGAGATCGCGATCCTGCAAGGCTGCGTGACGGAGATCGCAGCGCTGGCGGGTCCGGGGCGGCAATTGGTCGAATTCGGCAGTGGGTCGAGCGTCAAGACGCGGCTTCTGCTGGACGCCTTGCCTGGCGTGTCCGCCTATCTGCCGATCGACATCTCCGGCGAGCATCTGGAAGCGGCCTGCCGGCGGCTGCGCAGCGACTATCCGTCGCTGGCCGTGACGCCAATCCACGCCGACTTCCTGGATGCCGACACCCTTCCGCGGCTGCCCGATAGGGGCGCGAAGCGGCTCGGTTTTTTTCCCGGTTCTACCATCGGTAACCTGGAGCCGCATGAAGCGCGCGCCTTCCTGCGCAACGCAAGGCAGTTGCTCGGTGCCGGCGGCGCGCTGGTGCTCGGCGCCGACCTCAAGAAGGACCCCGACATACTACACGCCGCCTACAACGATTCAGCGGGCGTGACGGCAGCGTTCAGCCTGAACCTGCTGGAGCGCATGAACCGCGAACTGGACGGCGATTTCGACATCGGTGCCTTCGAGCACGACGCCTCCTACAATCAGGCGGAAGGCCGGATCGAGATCTATATCCGCAGCCGTCGCGCCCAGACCGTGCACGTCGCAGGCCAGCGATTTTTCCTCGACGCCGGCGAGCGAATCCACACCGAGTACTCCTACAAATACGACCTGGCCGACATCGATGCCCTGGCGGCACCGTCGGGGTTCACGCGCAGCCGCACCTGGATCGATCCGGACCGGTTGTTTAGCGTCCACTACCTCTCGGGAGCATGACCGCCGGTGCGGACCGAAGGCTGTTTCCGCCGCGAGCAATCGGCAACGGGGGCGCCTCCCCGGTTCATGAGCGGGCAGGAGGCCCGCGCTCCCTGGTTCGCATCGTCTATGACGTCCTCTAGCCTTGGCGCGTTGCTGTACGTTCGATCGCCGGCCGGGCCGGCGACAACAGGATCCAGAGCAAAGAGACAATCTGTAACGCCACAAACACCAGCTGCGTGACGGCATAACCTTCCGGCGCATAGCCGCTCGCTGTCTTGGGCCACAGGTCGAGGATTTGCCCTTGGCCCCACTGGCCGACCAGCACGGCCGGGAACACGATGAAATTCATGCTGGTGGTGGCGCGGCCCGACAGCTCGAACGGGAAGGCTTGCTGGAGCGGCGTGAAATAGACGATGGCGATCGTGCCCAGGAAGCCGAATGCCAGCATCAGGGCCGTGACCTGCGGCGCCGATGCGCCGCGCCACAGATCGGTGAAGATCAAGCTTGCGTTGACGACCATGAAGACCGCGCCGGTGAGGTTGGCCGAGACGATGTACGGCACGCCACGTTGTGCCAGCACGCCGGCAGCCCAGCCGGTGGTGACGAAGCCCAAGGTCATGCCGACCGCCATCCAGAACAGCTGGCCGGTGGCGGCGGCACGGTCGAAACCGACGACGTCGCGCAGCCAGGGGCCAGCCCACAGGGACTGGAAGGCGAAGAATGACGCCTGCTGCAGGGCGACCAGCGGTGTCAGCCGCCAGAAGTAACCATCGCGCATGATGTGCCCGACGGCACGGAACTGCGCACCTACCGGGACCGTCGCCGCGATGACCCGGCGTTCCGGCACGACCAGGAACAGCATTGCCGAGATCGCCACCGTGAGGGCGCCCAGGCCGAAGAACACGTGACGCCAGCCGGCAAGCCCTAGTGCCGCCTCGACCGGGTGTGTCGCGGCCAGCGATCCCAGGCCGCCGGCCATCATGTGCAGGCCGATCATCAGCGGCCAACGTTGCGGCGGGTACCAGAGCGTGATCGCCTTGATCGCCGCCATCAGGCCACCGGCGACGCCGAGTCCGATCAGGGCGCGGCCGCCAGCCAGTCCCGCGACCGAAGCGGCGAAGCCG
>DATFGV010000338.1:0-8872 GCA_035249115.1 Vineibacter sp. | reverse complement strand
CGGAAACACCGGCGCCGGCATAGAGGCCGAGGAATGGCTCGATCGGGTGCCGCTCCGCCGCCATTGGCTCGTCCGCCGCCAGCGCCGCGCCGCCCGTCGTCACTGCAGCCGCGAACAGGGCCGCCGTCAGCGCGCGTCGAGTCCAGCTCATCAATGCCTCCCACGCGGAATAAGCTGGTCGCACCATAGCGCGGGATCGGGCGATGGGAAAGATGCGCCCTGGCCGCGGCCGATCCGGTCTCACGTTCGCGTAACCGACAGTCGGTAGCGCCCGCCGTCCGGGCGGCGGACGGTTTCGGCCGCCGCTGATGGTCGCGCTCCCTATGGAATTCCTATGCCGCAACGCAATCGACCCCATCGAATTCCTATTCGCCTCGCCACTCATATGTGGTCGCGGCGCACCTGACCGGGTTGCGCATGGGAGTTCCGTGAATGCTCGACATCCTGTTTCTGGCCGGTGGCTGCGTGCTGTTCGGTTTGCTGATGGCCTACGAAACGCTCTGCCGTCGGCTGTGAGGCGACCATGACCATCGACATGGTGCTGGGCGTTCTGCTGACCGTCTTTCTTCTGGCCTATCTGACCGTGGCGCTGGTCCGGCCCGAGAAGTTTTGAGGCACGCCATGACAGTCAATGGCTGGATCCAGATCCTGCTTTTCGTCGCCATTGTCGTGGCACTGACACGCCCGTTTGGCGGCTTTCTCGACCGCGTGCTTGAAGGGCAGCGCACCTTCCTGACGCCGGTGCTGGGTCCGATCGAGCGCGGCTTCTACCGCCTCGCCGGAGTCAACCCTTCCGAGGACCAGAGCTGGTGGGCCTATTGCCGCGCCATGCTGGTGTTCCACGTGTTCGGCTTTGTGCTGCTGTACGCCCTGCAACGTCTTCAGGGCGTGCTGCCATTGAACCCCCAGGGCATGGCCGGCGTCGCGCCGGATCTCGCCGGCAATACGGCGATGAGCTTCATCACCAACACCAACTGGCAGAACTACGGCGGCGAAAGCACCATGAGCTATCTGACGCAGATGGCCGGTCTGACGGTGCAGAACTTCCTGTCGGCGGCCGCCGGCATCGTGCTCGCCGTGGCGCTAGTGCGCGGCTTCGCGCGCGCCGAGTCGAAAGGCATCGGCAACTTCTGGGCCGATCTCACCCGCGTCACGCTGTACGTGCTGCTGCCAATGAGCATTGTGCTGACGCTCTTTTATGTCTGGCAGGGCGTGCCGCAGAACCTGGCGGCCTATGTCGAGGCGATAACCCTCGAAGGCGGCAAGCAGACCATCGCGCAGGGGCCGGTGGCCTCGCAGCTGGCGATCAAGATGCTGGGCACCAATGGTGGCGGGTTCTTCAACGCCAACTCGGCGCATCCCTATGAGAACCCGACGCCACTGTCGAACCTGGTGCAGATGCTGACCATCTTCGTGCTGGGCGCGGCACTGACCAACGTCTTCGGCCGCCGGGTTGGCGACGAGCGCCAGGGCTGGGCGGTGTTCGCCGCCATGGGTGTGCTGTTCCTCGCCGGCGTCGTCATCGCCTACTGGGCCGAGGTCGGCGGCAACCCGTTGCTGACGGCAGTCGGTGTCGATCCGGCCGGCGGCAACTTGGAAGGCAAGGAGGTGCGCTTCGGTCCGGCGCTATCGGCGCTGTTCGCGGTCATCACCACGGCCGCTTCCTGTGGCGCCGTCAATGCCATGCACGACAGCTTCATGCCGCTGGGTGGCGCGGTGACGCTGACCAATATCCTGCTGGGCGAAGTCGTCGTCGGCGGTGTCGGCGCCGGCCTATACGGCATGCTGCTGTTCGCGGTCGTGACGGTCTTCGTCGCCGGCTTGATGGTCGGTCGCACGCCGGAATACGTCGGCAAGAAGATCGAGGCGCGCGACGTCAAGATGACCATGCTCGCCATCCTTTGCGTGCCGTTGGTGATCCTGGGCTTCACGGCGTTGGCGACCGTCGTACCCGCCGGCCTCGCCGGCCCGGCCAACGCCGGCCCGCACGGCTTCGCCGAGATTCTCTACGCCTTCACGTCGGCCGGCGGCAACAACGGCAGCGCCTTCGGCGGCCTGACCGGCAACACGTTGTTCTACAATTCGACCTTGGCGGTGACGATGGCGGTCGGCCGCTTCGCCATGATCGTGCCGATGCTTGCCGTCGCCGGTTCGCTCGCTGCCAAGCGCAGGACCGCGGCGTCGGTCGGCACTTTCCCGACCCACGGTGGCCTGTTCATCGGCCTGCTGGTCGGCGTCATCCTGATTGTCGGCGGCCTGACCTACTTCCCGGCACTCGCGCTTGGCCCGATCGTCGAGCATTTCGCGATGCTGGCCGGCACCACGTTCTAGACCTCATCCGGAGACCGACCATGTCGAGTCGATCGGGCGCGGCGTCGCTGTTCGACCCCACGCTCCTCGCGCCCGCAATCCTTGCGAGCTTCCGCAAGCTCGATCCGCGGGTGCAGATCCGCAACCCGGTAATGTTCACTGTCGAGCTGGTGGCGATCGTTGCGACCATCCTGATGGCGCGCGACATTGCCGACGGCGCCAGGGGCATCGGCTTCACGATACAGATTGTGATCTGGCTGTGGATCACGCTGCTGTTCGCCAACTTCGCCGAGGCCCTCGCCGAAGGCCGCGGCAAGGCGCAGGCCGACGCCCTGCGCCGCACCCGCACCGAGACGATCGCCAAGCGCATGTTGGGCGTCGGCGAGATGTACGAGACCGTGCGCGCCCCCGAGCTGCAGGTCGGCGAGGTCGTGCTGGTCGAAGCTGGCGACACGATCCCCGGCGACGGCGAGATCATCGAAGGCGTGGCGACGGTCGACGAGTCGGCGATCACCGGCGAATCGGCGCCAGTGATCCGCGAGGCCGGCGGCGACCGCTCGGCGGTGACCGGTGGTACGCGGGTGCTGTCGGACCGCATCAAGGTGAAGATCACGGCGGCAGCCGGCTCCAGCTTCCTCGACCGCATGATCGCGCTGGTCGAGGGTGCGGTGCGGCAGAAGACGCCCAACGAAATCGCGCTCAACATCCTGCTCGCCGGCCTGACCCTGATCTTCGTCTTCGCGGTCGCCAGCATTCCGAGCTTCGCCGGCTACGCCAGCGGCACCGTGTCCGTCGTGGTGCTGATCGCGCTGTTCGTGACCCTGATCCCGACCACGATCGGCGCCCTGCTGTCGGCCATCGGGATTGCCGGCATGGACCGTCTTGTGCGCTTCAATGTGCTCGCGACGTCCGGCCGCTCCGTCGAGGCGGCAGGTGACGTCGATACGCTGCTGCTCGACAAGACCGGCACCATCACCCTCGGCAACCGCCAGGCGACGCAATTCCTGCCGGTGAAGGGCACTACCGAACTGGAGCTGGCCGAGGCGGCGCGGCTGGCCAGTTTGGCCGACGACACACCGGAAGGCCGTTCGGTGGTCGTGCTGGCCAAGGAGAAGCATGGCCTGCGCGGCATGGAGGTGGGCGAGCTCAAGGCCCGGTTCGTGCCGTTCTCGGCCCAGACCCGCATGTCCGGCGTCGACCATGAGGGCGCCGTGATCCGCAAGGGCGCTGTCAACGCCATCATCGAGCATGTCGGCAGCCTGGGCATCGGCAAGGTGATCCCACCGGATGTCGAGCGCATCGCCGGTGACATCGCCCGCCAGGGTGGCACGCCGCTGGCGGTGTCGAGGAACGGCCAGATTCTGGGCGTCGTGCACCTCAAGGACATCGTCAAGGGTGGCATCCGCGAGCGCTTCGCAGAGTTGCGCCGGATGGGCATCCGCACGGTGATGATCACCGGCGACAACGCGGTGACCGCCGCGGCCATCGCTGCCGAGGCCGGCGTCGACGACTTCCTCGCCCAGGCCACACCCGAGGCGAAACTGAAGCTGATCCGCGCCGAGCAGGCCAAGGGCAAGCTTGTGGCGATGTGCGGCGACGGCACCAACGACGCGCCCGCGCTGGCCCAGGCCGATGTCGGCGTCGCCATGCACACCGGCACGGCGGCGGCGCGCGAGGCCGGCAACATGGTCGATCTCGACAGCGATCCGACCAAGCTGATCGAGATCGTCGCCATCGGCAAGCAGCTGTTGATGACGCGCGGCGCACTGACCACGTTCTCGATCGCCAACGACGTCGCCAAGTACTTCGCCATCATCCCGGCGATGTTCCTGGCGTTCTACCCGCAGCTCGGCGGGCTCAACGTCATGGCGCTGTCGACGCCGCAGAGCGCCATCCTGTCGGCGATCATCTTCAATGCGCTGATCATCTTTGCGCTCGTGCCGCTGGCGCTGCGCGGCGTGCACTACACGCCAGGCGGCGCCGCAGCCTTGCTGCGCCGCAACCTGCTGATCTACGGCCTGGGCGGCATCATCGTGCCGTTCATCGGCATCAAGCTGATCGACATTGTCGTCACCGCGATCGGCCTGGCCTGAGGAGATCGAACATGTTGCGCCACCTTCGTCCCGCGCTGGTCATGCTGCTGCTGATGACCGTGCTGACAGGCCTGCTCTTCCCGCTGGCGATGACCGGCATCGCCGGCGTCGTCCTGCCGAAGGAAGCCGGTGGATCATTGCTGCAGCGTGACGGCAAGGTCGTCGGTTCCAGCCTGATCGGGCAGAGCTTCACCAGCGACAAATACTTCCACGGTCGGCCGTCGGCGACCACCGACACCGACCCGAACGATTCAACCAAGACCGTGCTGGCGCCCTACAACGCGGCGAACTCGCTGGCGTCGAACCTCGGGCCGACATCCAAGGCGCTGGTCGAGCGCGTCAAGGGTGACGTCGAAAAGCTCGGCGGCAGCAAGGACAAGCCGGTTCCCGCCGACATGGTGACGACGTCGGCCAGCGGCCTTGATCCGCATATCACGCCGGCCTCGGCCGCGCTCCAGGTCGCGCGCGTCGCCAAGGCTCGCGGCTTGCCGGAGGAGCGCGTGCGCGCCCTGGTCGCCGCCGCGACCGAGGAACGTACGGTCGGCCTGCTGGGCGAGCGGCGCGTCAACGTGTTGATGCTCAACCTCTCGCTGGACGCGGCGGGAAAATAGCGTCGTTTCGCGCGATACAACATGAGGGACTGCGCATGCGCAAGACGATCATATCAGCCGGGTTGATGGCCGCCTTGCTGATTGGTGTTCCCGCCATCGCCCAGACGGCGCCGGCACCAGCACCGGCCGCCATACCGCCGGCCGAGCCGCCGAAGCCGGACCCGACCGGCCCGTTCGGTGGCAACATCACCGGCATCGTCACGCTGACGTCCGACTATCGTTTCCGCGGCATCTCCCAGAGCAAGAATGACCCGGCGCTGCAGGCCGGCCTGCAATACGAGGTGCCGCTGAAGTTTATCACCTTCGCGCCGGTGTCGATCTACGGCGGCTTCTGGGGCAGCAGCGTCAACTTCTCGCCCGACGTCGACGAATCGGTCGAAATCGACCTGCTGGCCGGCGTGAAGTTCAAGTTCCTCGACGAGAAGATGGTGCTCGACCTCGGCTGGATCGGATACCGCTATCCCGGCGCGTTGGGCGCGGCGCATGTGCACTACGACGAGTTCGGCGGCTCGCTGTCGTACGATTTTGGCTACGCCAGCATCGCCGGCCAGGTGCGCTGGAGCCCCAACTTCTTCGCCCGTTCCGGCGACGCCTGGTACAAGCAGGCGCTGCTGACGGTGCCGCTGGACTTCATCAAGGTCCACGACAAGGTGTCGTTCAAGGTGTTCGGCGGCATCGGCCACCAGTCGATCCAGCGCAACGTTCGCTTCGCCAACCCCGACTACTGGGAATGGCAGGTCGGCCTTGTCGCCACTGTCTATGGTGTTGATCTCGGCGTGACCTACGTCGACACCGACATCTCCAAGCGGCGGTGCAACGGCGGCGGTTTCAACTACTGCTCCGGCCGCATCATCGTCAGTGTCGGCAAATCGTTCTGATTGCCCGCGCGCGTCGACCCGTTGGTTGCTGAACGGGTTTCCCGTGAGCACACGCCCCGACCACACCCTGGACCAGTGGGTACGCGCGTCAAACGCCAGGACGATCGTCTTGACGGTGCTGATGACCCTGTTCGTCCTGACTCCGGCTGCCGGCGTGGCCGGCGATGTGCAACGCATGCGCGACCTCGCCCTGGCCATCGCGGCGATATATGCGGTGCTGCACGTCGGAATGTTGTTGTATGCACGGCACCTGTCGACGGCACAGGATGCAACCAGCCTCAGGACGGCTACATATCTGCACGACCCGCGCCGCATCACGTCGCTGGATTTGGCGGCCTATTGGGCGGGCGTGGCTGTCGTCAGCCCGTTGCTGCTGACCAAGGGCTGACCCGCCCATCGGCCGAACGCCGGAGCCTGCTGGCTGGACGGTCGTTGACGCCGGTGACATCGTGACGAACGGTCGATAGGGATTCGGCTGCAATGGCTGTGCAGACTTCGGAACATGCGAATGATCGGCCATCGCCCGACGCGCTGCTCGCCGCGGCCAACCGCGAGCTGCGCGGCAAGCTCAAGATTTTCCTCGGCGCGGCGCCCGGCGTCGGCAAGACCTACGAAATGCTGTCGGCCGCCCGGCAGCGCAAGGCGGAGGGCGTCGATGTCGTGGTCGGCGTGGTCGAGACCCACGGCCGGGCGGAAACGGCGGCGCTGATCGCGGGCCTGGAAGTCGTGCCGCGGCGGCGTACACCGTACAAGGGCCGCACGCTTGATGAAATGGACATCGACGCCGTGCTGGCGCGGCGTCCGGCGCTGGTGCTGGTCGACGAGCTGGCCCACACCAACGCCCCCGGCAGCCGCCACCCCAAGCGTTACCTCGACGTCCAGGAGCTGCTCGCGGCCGGCATCGACGTCTACTCGACGCTCAACGTGCAGCATATCGAGAGCCTCAACGACATTGTGGCGCGCATCACCCGCATCCGCGTGCGCGAGACGGTGCCCGACTCGATCGTCGACTCCGCCGACAGCGTCGAGCTCATCGACCTGACGCCAGAGGACCTGATCAAGCGGCTGGGCGAAGGCAAGGTCTATGTCCGTGAGGCGGCCGAGCGGGCGCTGAAGCACTATTTCTCGCCCGGCAATCTGACGGCGCTGCGCGAACTGGCGTTGCGGCAGACGGCGGAACGCGTCGACGAGCAGATGCGCAGCTACATGCGCGAGCATGCGATCGATGGTCCTTGGGCGGCCGCCGAGCGGGTGCTGGTCTGCATCGATCCGTCACCCGATGCCGACAACGTCGTGCGCGCCGCCAAGCGTACCGCCGACAGCCTGCGCGCGCCGCTGCTGGCGCTCTATCTCGAAACCGACCGCCACGCCACGCTGTCCGACCGCGAGCGCGACAACTTGGCGGGCGCGCTGCGCCTGGCCGAGCGGCTGGGCGCGGAGACCGAGACGCTTCCCGGCCGGCGGATCGCCGAGGACGTCATGGCGTTCGCCCGCGAGCGTAACGTGACACGCATCGTCGTCGGCAAATCGCGGCGCTCGGTCTGGTTCGAGCTGCTGCACGGCTCGGTGGTTGACGAACTGGTGCGCAGCGCCGGCGGCGTCGCGGTCGAGGTCGTCGCCGCAACGCAGTCGCGCGGCGAGGCAACTTGGGCCGGCTGGCGCGCCGAGCGCGGCTCGACCTGGGCCTTCGTCGAGTCGTCGCTGGCGGTCGTCGTGGCATGCGGCATCGGTGTCGGGATCGACCGCATGGTCAGCGTCGCCAACATCTCGCTGGTGTTCGTGGTCACGGTCCTGCTGGTCGCCGCGCGGCACGGGGTCTGGCCATCGGTGTGGGCCTCGGCGTTGAGCGCCGCCGCCTACAACTTCTTCTTCCTGCCGCCGCTCTATGAGTTCACCATCGCCGACCCGCACAACGTGGTGGCGCTGTTCTTCTTCCTGCTGGTGGCGATCATCACCAGCGCGCTCGCGACCCGTTCGCGCGCTCGCTCGCTCGCGGCAAGGCGCGAGGCGCAGGTCACGGCCGAGCTCTACGGTTTCAGCCGCAAGATCGTCGGCCTCGCCGAGCTCGACGATCTGCTGTGGGCCGTCGTGGTCCAGATCGCCCGCATGGCGAAGGTCGAGGTCGTCGTGCTGATGCCGGCGGTCGACGGGCAGGGCGGATCGCGGCTGGAGATCAAGGCGGGCTTTCCGCCCGAGGACCAGCTCGAGGATGCCGACTTCGCCGCCGCCCTGTGGTGCTGGGACCACGACCAGCCGACCGGCAGGGGCAGCGATACGCTTCCCGGCGCGCGCCGGCTGTTCATGCCGTTGCGGACCGCGCGCGGCAAGGTGGCGGTGCTCGGCGTCACGGACCGCGATAACGACCAGGCGTTGTCGCCGGAAAGGCGCCGGCTTCTCGACGCGCTCGGCGATCAGGCGGCGATCGCGATCGAACGGGTGCTGCTGGCGCGCGACATCGACGCGGCCCGTCTCGGGGAGGAGCGCGAGCGCCTGCGTTCGGCCATGCTGACCTCCGTCTCGCACGATCTGCGCACGCCGTTGGCGTCGATCCTGGGCGCCATCTCCAGCCTGCGCAGCTACGGCGATCGCTATGACGCGCCGACACGGGACGAACTGCTGGCCACGGCGCAGGATGAAGCCGAACGCCTGAACCGCTTTGTCGGCAATCTGCTCGACATGACGCGGCTGGACGCCGGCGTGGTCAAGGTGAACCGCGAACCAGTCGACGCGACCGACCTGATCGCAACCGCGCTGCGCCGGGCGGAGCCGCTGCTGCGCGCCCACCGCGTCGTGACGACGGTCGCGCCCGACATGCCGGCGATGGCGATCGATTTCGTGCTGGGCGAGCAGGTCCTGTTCAATCTCCTCGACAACGCCGCCAAGTACACGCCGCCGGGCACCACGATCGAGGTGTCGGCCGCGGCCGGGCCAGCGGGCGTGCATCTGTCGGTCCGCGACGAGGGGCCGGGCGTGCCCGCTG
>DATFGV010000337.1:0-10315 GCA_035249115.1 Vineibacter sp. | reverse complement strand
GGATCTTCGACAAGTTCTTTCGCGCCGGCGAAGGCGATCGGCGCCGGGCCGGCACCGGCCTGGGGCTGGCGATCGCCAAGGGCTTCGTCGAAGTCCAGGGCGGGAGTATCCTAGCGCGCAACCGGACGGACCGGCCTGGCGTGGAGTTCGCGATGATCTTCCCGGCCGCGACGCAAGCTGGCGGCACGACGCCATGACCAGCGATGCCGCGGTGGTCCTGGTGGTCGATGACGAGCCGGCGATCCGCCGCCTGCTCGGCACGACGCTGAAGGCGAACGACCATCGGACGATCGAGGCGGCCACCGCTGCCGAAGCGCTGGCGATGCTGCGGCACCACCATGTCGATCTGGTGCTGCTCGACCTTGGCTTGCCCGACATCGACGGCATGGACCTGATCGCCCGCGTTCGCCGTGACAATCCGGTGCCGATCGTCGTGCTGTCCAGCCGCGGCGACGAACCGGCCAAGGTGGCGGCGCTCGACGCCGGTGCCGACGACTACGTGACCAAACCGTTCGGCGCCGAGGAACTGATGGCGCGCATTCGCGCCGCCTTGCGTCATCGGCTGCAGCAGCAGGGCGCGCGTCCGGCCTTCACCAGCGGTGATCTGCGGGTCGATCTGGTGCACCGCAACGTCGCGGTGGCGGATCGCGCCGTTAACCTGTCTCCCAAGGAGTACGACATCCTCGAGCAGCTGGTGATCCATGCCGGCAAGGTTCTGACGCATCGGCATTTGCTGCGCGAGGTATGGCGCGACGACTCGGTCGATCCGCAGTACCTGCGGGTCTATGTCCGCCAACTGCGCCAGAAAATCGAAGCCGACCCCGCCAACCCGCGCCATTTGATCACGGAGGCCGGTGTCGGCTATCGCCTCGTGTAACGGCGTTTTCGTTGTCGGATCAGTCGGCCGCTGCCGCTACCATTTCACCTCCGGCGGCAGCGACATCAGGATCGCCTCGACATTTCCGCCGGTCATCAGGCCGAACTTGGTGCCGCGGTCGTGTAGCAGGTTGAACTCGACGTAGCGGCCGCGGCGCTTGAGTTGGTGCTCGCGTTCGGCGGCCGTCCATGGCGCATCGCGGTGGCGGCGCACGATCGCGGGATAGGCCTCGAGGAACGTCTCGCCGACGTCGCGGGTGAAGGCGAAATCGCGGTCGCGGTCGCCGCTGTCGAGGTAGTCGTAGAAAATGCCGCCGACGCCGCGTGGTTCGTTGCGATGCGGCAGGAAGAAATAGTCGTCGCACCACGCCTTGTAGCGCGGGTAGTACGCCGCATCGGCCCGGTCGCAGGCCGCCTTGAGCGCGGCGTGGAAGCTGGCGGTGTCGGTGGTGTCCGGCACCATCGGCGTCAGGTCGGTGCCGCCACCGAACCAGGCGCGGGTCGTCACGATGAACCTGGTGTTCATATGCACTGCCGGCACCTTCGGCGAGCGCATATGCGCCACCAACGAGATGCCCGAGGCCCAGAACCGCGGATCCTTCGCGGCGCCGGGGATCTGCTGGCGGAACTCCGGCGAGAACTCGCCGTGCACCGTCGAGACGTTGACGCCGACCTTCTCGAACACGCGCCCGCGCATCACCGAGATCACGCCACCGCCAAGATCGCCTTCCGTGTCGGACTTGGCGCGCCGCCACGACGTACGCTCGAACCGTCCGGCGGGCAGCTCGCGATGGGTACCGGTCAGCTCGTCTTCGAGACGTTCGAACGCGGCGCAAATGCGATCGCGCAACTGCTCGAACCAGGCGCGCGCCGCCGCCTGGCGCCCGGCGATGTCAGAGCCCAGCGGCGTGGGATTGGCGACAGGGCGCCGCTCGTCGGGCGATGGGGTGGGTGGCGTGGTCATGGTCGAACTCGGCAGACGTTGGCGGCCGCATGATACACACCTCTCCCCAGCGGGGAGAGGTCGACGCGCGTAGCGCGGCGGGTGAGGGGGCCTCGCCAGCGCACCGATGTTGCACCAGGCGCAACTCGCCTGGCGCACGACCCCCTCACCCGGCACGCTTTTGCGTGCCGACCTCTCCCCGTTGGCGAGAGGTTGTGGTCGGCGTTCCGATACACCTGGTCTCATGCCAAAGCGGCGAAGCCGTCGGTTTGGCGCAGCGCCTCGCCCAGCGCCAGGGTAGCGGCCGACGTGACGTTGAGCGACCGCAACCCGGCCTGCATCGGCAGGCGCAGGCGCAGGTCGGCGGCGTCGTGCACCAGGCGCGGCACGCCGGCGCTTTCCCGCCCGACCAGCAGAATGTCGTCGGCGCGGAAAGCAAGGCGCGGGAACACCTGGTCGCCCGCCGTCGTCAGCAGCACCAGCCGGCCTGCCGCACGGTCGCGCTGGAATGCCTCCCATGAGGTGTGCCGCACCAGGCGCACATGCGCGATGTAGTCCATGCCGGCGCGCCGCAGGCGGCGTTCGTCGACCGGGAAACCGCACGGCTCGATCAGGTCGACGGCGACATCCAGGCACGCCGCCAGCCGCAGCAAGGCGCCGACATTGGCGGCGATGTCGGGCTGGTACAGCGCAAGGCGTGGGCGGATGGCGGTCACGTTGGCGGTCGTCTAACGCCTGCCGATGCGCGACGCCAGACGCGGTGAAACTGCCAAGCGACGGACGCGACACCGTGCGCGCTGGCGGCACAAGACTGCGGATCCCACGTCTCAAGCACGAAAGGCCGCAAGCCGATGTCCGTATCCGCTGGAAGGCTGCATCCTTATGCGTCATCCTGCCGCATGTGCGCTGCGGAACGCCGATTTGCAGCGGGTAACAAACCCTTGAACCGGGAGGGCCTTTCCGCTTCATTACCGCCGCTTTCAAGGGGCGCGCAGGTCGTTCGCCCCAGGGACGGCAGCCGGGCCCATCGCGGGTCGGTGGGGTCCTTGGCTGAAGCGGTGAACGTGTCTGCCGGCGGTCACGCCGGGCGTGTAAGTGGGGACGGATTCTGATGGCGACTTCCAGCACTTCGGCGACCGTTTCCGGCGCCGCCGGCCACGGCGACGTGAGTCGGCGCGACTTCCTTTTCATCGCCACCGGCGCCACCGCCGCGGTCGGCACGGCAGCCGCGATCTGGCCGTTCCTCAACAACATGAATCCGGCGGCCGATACCCTTGCGCTGGCCTCGATCGAGGTGTCGCTCAACGGCATCGAGGTCGGCCAGGCGATCAAGGTGAGCTGGCGCGGCAAGCCGGTGTTCATCCGCCGCCGCACGGCGGAGGAGATCAAGGCGGCGCGCGACGTCAATATGAAGGACCTGCCCGACCCCGAGGACGACGCCAAGCGGGTCCAGAAGGGCAAGGACGAGTGGCTGATCCTGGTCGGCGTCTGCACCCATCTCGGCTGCGTGCCGCTGGGCACCGCCCAGGGCGAAACCAAAGGCGATTACAAGGGCTGGTTCTGCCCCTGCCACGGCTCGCACTACGACACGTCCGGCCGCATCCGCAAGGGACCGGCGCCCAAGAATCTCGAGGTGCCGCTCTACACCTACCTGAACGACACCACGATCAAGATCGGCTGAGCGGGCCGGAGGGGAACGAAGTCATGGCCTCGACGCAAGGCACGCCGCCAGCTTTCAACAACGGCCTGATACGGTGGATCGACAAGCGCTTGCCGATCTTCACGTTCATGCACCACGAGTACGGCGTTTTCCCGACGCCGCGCAATTTCAATTACTGGTGGAGCTTCGGCGGCATCGCCATGGTGATGCTGATCACCATGATCGTCACCGGCATCGTGCTGGCGATGAACTACACGCCGCACACCGACTACGCCTTCGCCTCGGTCGAGCGCATCATGCGCGACGTGCCGCAGGGCTGGCTGATCCGCTACATGCACATGAACGGCGCGTCGTTCTTCTTCATCGCCGTCTATATCCACATGTTCCGCGGCATGTACTACGGCTCGTACAAAAACCCGCGTGAACTGCTGTGGATCCTGGGCGTCATCATCCTGCTGCTGATGATGGCGACGGCGTTCATGGGTTACGTGCTGCCGTGGGGCCAGATGAGCTTCTGGGGCGCTACCGTCATCACCAACCTGTTCTCGGCCATCCCGCTGGTCGGTCCCGACATCGTCACCTTCCTGTGGGGCGGCTTCTCGGTCGACAACCCGACGCTCAACCGCTTCTTCTCGCTGCACTACCTGCTGCCGTTCATCATCGTCGGCGTCGTGGTGCTGCACGTGGCGGCGATGCACGTGGCGGGCTCGAACAACCCGATCGGCATCGACCCCAAGGGGCCGCAGGACACGCTGCCGTTCAGTCCGTATTACGTCACCAAGGACGGCTTCGCGGTCGTCGTGTTCCTGATCTTCTATGCCGGCTTCGTGTTCTTCGCGCCGGAGTTCTTCAACGAACCGGACAACAACATCCCGGCCAACCCGCTGGTGACACCGGCCCATATCGTGCCGGAATGGTACCTGCTGCCGTACTACGCCGTCCTGCGCGGCGTGCCCGATAAGCTGGGCGGCGTGATCGTGATGTTCGGCGCGATTTTCGTGCTGTTCCTGCTGCCCTGGCTGGACACCGCCAAGGTCCGCTCGTCGCGCTTCCGGCCGATCTACAAATGGTTCTTCTGGGTGTTCGTGGTCGACTGCGTCGTGCTGGGCTGGGTCGGCGGCAATCCGGCGGACGCCGAGATCATCGGCATCCCGCTGCTGTGGATCGGACGGCTGGCCACGGCCTACTACTTCTTCCACTTCCTGATCCTGCTGCCGGTCTTGGGCAAGATCGAACGACCGTTGCCCCTGCCTGCGAGCATCTCCGAGTCGGTGCTCAAGCCGGCGGCGGCCGAGTAGGGGGATCGCACGATGCGCAAGTTGCTCGCCACGGGCGCCCTCGTCCTGCCGCTGCTCGCCGCGCCGGCCGCCGTCGCGCCGGTGCTGGCCGACTCGGCGCATGGGCCGAAGCTTCTGCCGGCGAAATTCTCGTTCGAGGGGCCGTTCGGTACCTTTGATCGCGCGGCGGCGCAGCGCGGCTTCCAGGTCTACAAGGAAGTCTGCGCCGCCTGCCATTCGCTGTCGCTGCTGTCGTATCGCCACCTGATGGACCTCGGTCTCAGCGAGGCGGCGGTGAAGGGCATCGCGGCCGAGATCCAGGTCGAGGATATCAACGACAAGGGCGAGAAGGTCGAGCGGCCCGGCAAGCCGTCGGACCGCTTCAGGAAGCCGTTCCCCAACGAGGCGGCGGCGGCAGCGGCCAATGGCGGCGCGGCGCCACCCGACCTCAGCGTGATCGTCAAGGCGCGGCCCAAAGGTGCGCAATATCTGTTCTCGCTGCTGCAGGGCTACCTTGAGTTCGAGAAGTTGACCGACAAGGAGAAGGCCGAGTTTGGCCTCGCCAAGGACTACAAGCTGGAGGACGGCAAGCACTTCAACATGTACTTCCACCCCGGCGAGCAGGGCTACAAGATCGGCATGGCCAAGCCGCTGAACGACGGCCAGCTGACCTACGTCGACGGCGCCAAGAACGACGTGCCTAGCATGGCACGCGACGTGGTGACGTTCCTCGCCTGGGCCGCCGATCCGAAGATGGAAGACCGCAAGCGCACCGGCGTGCGCGTCGTGCTGTTCCTGCTGATCTTCGCCGGCATGATGTACGCCGTGAAGCGCAAGGTCTGGGCCGACGCGCACTGATCGTTGCGCCGGGGACGCGCCACTCCAGTGGCGCGTCATGCGTCCGTCAACGGCCGAGAACGCGGCTGAAATCCCAGCTGATGCAAACCAAGCATCGACCGGCGTGACGCGCCACTGGAGTGGCGCGCCCCCGGCGCGCTACTGTCCGGCCATGCTTGCGAGGGAGAGAACATGACCGCCGAGCTGAGGCAAGAGGTCGAGACCGCCTGGGACAACCGCGACAGCGTCAGCAGCAAGACCACGGGCAAGGTGCGCGACGCCATCGAGGCGGCGATCGCCGGCCTGGACGACGGCACGTTCCGGACCGCCGAGAAGGTCGGCGGCGAGTGGGTCGTGAACCAGTGGCTGAAAAAGGCGGTGCTGCTGTCCTTCCGGCTGTACGACAGCGTGCCGATGGACGGTGGCGCCACTTTCCCCGGCGTCGGCGGCGCGCCGTGGTACGACAAGGTGCCGCTCAAGACCTCGGGCTGGGACGCCGCCCGCTTCGCCAAGGCCGGCTTCCGCGCCGTGCCGGGCTCGGTGGTGCGCCGCGGCTCCTACGTGGCGCCGAGCGTCGTGCTGATGCCGAGCTTCGTGAACCTCGGCGCCTATGTCGATTCCGGCACCATGGTCGACACCTGGGCCACGGTGGGCTCGTGCGCCCAGATCGGCAAGAACTGCCACCTCTCGGGCGGCGTCGGCATCGGCGGCGTGCTCGAGCCGCTGCAGGCCAATCCGGTGATCATCGAGGACAACTGCTTCGTCGGCGCCCGCTCCGAGGTGGTCGAGGGCGTCATCGTCGAGACCGGCGCGGTGCTGGCGATGGGCGTCTTCATCAGCGCCACCACCAAGATCGTCGATCGCGCCTCGGGCCAGATCCACACTGGCCGGGTGCCGGCCTACTCCGTGGTGGTGCCCGGTAACCTGCCCGGCGGCCCGAACCGGCCATCGACTTACTGCGCCGTGATCGTCAAGACCGTCGACGAGCGCACCCGCGCCAAGACCTCGATCAACGAGCTGCTGCGGGATTGACGCGCCCGTCGCTCTTGAGTCTTGCCCCCTCCCCCCTTGTGGGGGAGGGTTGGGGTGGGGGGTCCTCCACACGCGATGCCGGGTGTGTGGCACCCCCCCTCCCCAACCCTCCCCCACAAGGGAGGAGGGGGCATGAGAAGCATGGTCCTCAATGCCTGACGCCCTGACCAACACCGCGCTTGATGTCGTCGAGCTGACGCAGGCGCTGGTGCGCTGCCCCAGCGTCACGCCGGCCGAGGGCGGCGCGCTGGCGCTGCTGCAGGACCGGCTGGTGCCGCTGGGCTTCCGCTGCGAGCGCATGGATTTCAGCGAGCCCGGCACGCCCGACATCGCCAACCTCTATGCCCGGATCGGCAGCGGCGGGCAGCACTTCTGCTTCGCCGGCCACAGCGATGTGGTGCCGGTGGGCGACCTGTCGTCGTGGAGCATCGGGCCGTTCGCCGCCGAGCTGTCGGCCGGTTACGTCTTCGGCCGCGGCGCCGCCGACATGAAGGGCGCCATCGCCGCCTTCGCCTGCGCCGCCGCCGCCTTCCTGCGCCGGCGCGGGCCGGCGTTCGGCGGCTCGATCAGCCTGCTGATCACCGGCGACGAGGAGGGGCCGGCGATCAACGGCACGGTCAAGATGCTGGGCAAACTGGCCGAGCGCGGCGAGGCGGTCGACATCTGCGTCGTCGGCGAGCCGACCTCGTCGAAGCGCTTCGGCGACATGATGAAGATCGGCCGGCGCGGCAGCGTCAACGTCGAGCTCGTGGTGCGCGGCATCCAGGGCCACGTCGCCTATCCCGACCGGGTCGATAATCCGATCCACCGGCTGACCCGGCTGCTCGACGCGCTGATCGCCACGCCGATCGATGCCGGCAGCACGCATTTCCAGCCGAGCACCCTGCAGGTCACGACGGTCGACGTCGGCAATCCGGCGACCAATGTCGTGCCGGCGGTGGCCAGGGCGCGCTTCAACGTGCGCTTCAACGAACTGTGGACGTCGCAGACCTTGCTGGCGCACCTGCGCCAGCGGCTCGACCGCGCCCACGAATCGGTCGGCGGCAACGGCCTGTACGAGATCGAGGCGCAGGTCTCGGGCGAATCGTTCTACACCCCGCCGGGCGAGCTGTCGGAGCTGATCGCCGGCGCGGTGCGCGACGTGACGGGCGTAGAGGCGGAGCTGTCGACCACCGGCGGCACGTCGGATGCCCGCTTCATCCGCGCCACCTGCCCGGTGGTGGAGTTCGGCCTGGTCGGCGAAACCATGCACAAGGTCGACGAGAAGACCGCGGTCGCCGACCTGCAGGCGCTCACCAAGGTCTACGAGCTCATGCTGGAGCGGTACTTCGCGTAGGCCCTTCGTCCTGCGTGACGAACCTCTGTCATCCTGAGCGAAGCGAAGGATCTTGCGGTCGCTCGACCAAACCGTCATCCCGAGCGCAGCGAGGGATCTCCCGCGAAAGGAGACTCCATTCCGGGGAGATCCCTTGCTGCGCTCGGGATGACGGCGTAATCCGGCTACCGCAAGGTCCTTCGCTTCGCTCAGAGCGACAACATGGGTCGATGGACAGTCGTACCCTGGTCGCCGCCAATATTCGCGATGCCCTTGGCCTCATCGGCGTGCTAGCACCGCGCGCCATGAGCGCGGATCGCCCCTACACCGACGTGCAGATCGAGGCCGGCCGCCGGCTGTTCGCTGCGCCGTGCGCCTTCATCGCTGGCGCCGCCTCGGTCGCGTCGTTGCCGCCGTTCGCGGCGCCGGAGGTCGCCTTCACCGGCCGCTCCAATGTCGGCAAGTCGAGCCTGGTCAACGCGCTTACCGGCCGCTCCACCCTGGCGCGCGTCTCGTCCAAGCCCGGCCATACGCGGCAGCTCAATTTCTTCGACCTCGGCGGCCGGCTGACCTTGGTCGACCTGCCGGGTTACGGGTTCGCGCAGGTGTCCAAGAGCCTCAAGCAGAGCTGGCAGGACCTCGCCGTCGCCTATCTGCGCGGCCGGCCGACACTCAAACGCATCTGCCTGCTGATCGACGCGCGCCACGGCGTCAAGGACTCCGACCGCGAGACGATGACCAACCTCGACAAGGCGGCCGTGGTCTACCAGCTGGTGCTAACCAAATGCGACCTGATCGCGCCCGCCGCCGTCGCATCGGCGATCGCCGCCGCCGCCGCCGTCGCCGCCCAGCACGCCGCCGCCCATCCCCAGGCGCTCGCCAGCAGCAGCGAGACCGGCGCCGGCATTGCGGACCTGCGCGCCGAGCTGGCGGCCCTGGTGTAGTTCCTCCCCAACGAAAGTTGGGGAGGTGCCCCGAAGGGGCGGAGGGGAGCCGACGTGATCTCTCAATGAGAAACACCACGTTGGCTCCCCATCCGGCCTTCGGCCACCTTCCCCGCAAGCGGGGAAGGATGTAGTCGCTACGACGCAACGCCCGGCAGCGGGAAATGCCGGCAGAAGCTGCGCGCGTCATCGGCCAGGCGGGCCAGCCGGGCGTCGTCGGTCGGATGGCGCAAGGCATCGACCATCCAGCCGGCAATGGCGCGCATGTCGGCCTCGCGCATGCCGCGCGTGGTGGCGGCCGGCGTGCCGATGCGTAGGCCACTGGGGCGCAACGGCGGACGCGGATCATCCGGCACCACCTGCTTGTTGGCGGTGATGCCGATGCGGTCCAGTAATTCCTCGGCCTGGCGGCCATCGAGGCCGAAGCTGTCGATGGTGTTCAGCACCAGCAGGTGATTGTCGGTGCCGCCGGTGACCAGGCTGACGCCGGCCGACAGCAGTGCCGTCGCCAGCGCCTGGGCGTTGGCCAGCACCTGGCGGGCGTAGTCCTGGAACGCGGGCTCTGCCGCCTTGCGCAAGGCGACCGCGGTGGCGGCGATGGTGTGCATATGCGGCCCGCCCTGCAGGCCCGGGAACACCGAGGCGTCGATCGCCTTGGCGTGCGCGGCGCGGCACAGGATCAGGCCGGCCCGCGGGCCACGCAGCGACTTGTGCACCGTGGTGGTGACGATGTCGAAGCCGTCGTCGAGCGGGTTGCGTAGCACGCCGGCGGCGACCAGGCCGCCGATATGGGCGATGTCGGCCATCGCCAGCGCGCCGACCGCATCGGCGATGCGGCGAAAGGCGGCATAGTCCAGCTCGCGCGGATAGGAGCTGAAGCCGCACAGCACCAGCTTTGGACGGGCCTCGCGAGCGGCCGCCATCAGCGCGTCGTAGTCAATGGCGCCCTGCCGGTTGTGCTGGGTCTTGTAGCGCACGAAGTTGAACAGGCGGCCCATGTGCGACACCGGCGCGCCATGCGTCAGGTGCCCGCCATGCGACAGGTCCATGGCGAGCACGGTGTCGCCCGGCTGCAGGCAGGCGAGGTAGGCCGCCTGGTTCATCGCCGAGCCGCTGAGCGGCTGCACGTTGGCGTGCTCCGCCCGGAACAGCGCGCAGGCCCGCTGGCGCGCGATGGTCTCGATCTGGTCGGTGTACTGCTGGCCGCCGTAGTAGCGGCGGCCAGGGTAGCCTTCCGAGTACTTGTTGGTCAGCACGGTGCCGAGCGCCGCCAGCACCTCGGGATAGGTGTAGTTCTCGGACGGGATCAGCTCGACGCCGCGACGCTGGCGGTCTTCCTCGCCGACGATCGCGGCGTAGACGTCGGGGTCGTTGCGCTCGAGGGCGGTGCGGTAGGCATCCATGCGCTCTCCTCCGCGGGGCGTGTCGTGG
>DATFGV010000336.1:0-2143 GCA_035249115.1 Vineibacter sp. | reverse complement strand
TGGTTCACCTCCGGCGATGGTGCGGCCGACGTTAGGCCTGTTTCGCGCCCGAGACAACCTTCGGGGGAGCGGGCGTGGGAGCAACTGTCTTGCTTTAGGTGGGCATGTGCCCCCAGGCGGTTTGGTCTCGAAGCATGGCGTTGAGGCCGACCAGGAGACTGCGCATGCACGCTACGAGGGCGACTTTCGCGGGTTTTCCGCGTGCGCGCAGCGCCTCGTAGCGCGCCTTGAGCGTGGCCTGGAAGCGGATGGCCGACCAGGTGGCCATGTACAGCACGCGGCGCACGCGCGCCCGGCCGCCGGCGATGCGCCGCACCCCCGATTTCTGCCCGCTGTCGGCGTTGAAGGGCGCGATGCCGACGAGGGCGGCGATCTGGCGCCGGTCGAGCTGGCCGAGTTCGGGCAGGTAGGCCTGCAAGGTGGCGGCCGTGACGGCGCCGACGCCCGGGACGGTACGCAGCTGCGCGCTGGTGGGCGAGGCGGCCGCGGCCTGGGTCAGCGCCGCGTCGAGCCTGGCGATCTCGCGCTGCAACGCGGTGATCACGCGGGCCAGGCTGGCGCGCACGATGCGGTCGACGGCCTGGTGTTGGCGGCGCCGCTCGTCGTCGCGCTGGCCGACCAACTGCTCGCGGCGCTGCACCAGCGCCTGCAGTTGCTGCTGCGCGGGCGACAGGGCGCGCTCGACTCGCGCCGGCACCGCCTCGGCGAACAGCGCCAGCACGGCGGCATCGATCGGGTCGGACTTGGCGCGTCGGTTCAGCGCGGTGGCAAAGCCTCGCACGCGGTGCGGCGCGACCCGCTCGGCGGCGATTCCGGCGGCCAGCAACGCCGACAGCACGCCGCGCTCGTAGCCACCGGTGGCTTCCAGCACCACGCGCACCTGCGGCCAGGCCAGAAACCGCTCCACCAGTTCCCGATGGCCCTGGGCGTCGTTGGCCACCTCGAAAGCCAGCTCCTGCGGCCGCACCGCCACCGCCAGCGTGGCCTTCGCCACGTCGATCCCGATCCACGTTTGCATCTCGACTCTCCCGGTAGACTGAGGGCGAGAGCGCCTTTGCATCCCATGCTTGTGCAGGTTCGAGCGGCTACTCGGGCAACTGTTCGGGCTCTGCAAAGGTTCGGAGTGCGGCGGCCCCTTGCTCCCACACGTGCTCATGCACACCGGCATATCGGCCTGCCGCACTCCGCTCTCACCTACAGCCTAGGCAAAAGCCAAGACACAAGCGGCGGAAGCCGCGAAGCCTTTGCTCTTGCCCTTGTGGGAGCGGCGGAAGCCGCGAAGCCTTTGCTCTTGACCGGGATTGGTCGCTCGCCGTCCGAATGACAGCAGCAGCTTCGCGAAAGCAACAGCTTCGCGGCTTCCGCCGCTCCCACAAGAGCAACAGCCGAAGCTTCGCGGCTCACGCCGCTCCCCACGAACAAGAAGGCCGACGGTTTCCCGTCGGCCTTTTCGTTTTTGCCGGTCGCGGCGGCCAGGGCCGCCGCGCCGTTGCGCCGGTCAGAACTTGAAGTCGGCGCGGATGTACCAGTACTTGCCGCCCGGGATGTCGTACGTCGACGCGTCGTAGCCGTTGAGCGAGCACGACGTGCAGATCGGCGGGTCCTTGTCGAACACGTTGTTGATGCCGGCCGACAGCTGCAGGCCCTTCATCCAGTTGAAGCGGTAGCCCACCTGCACGTCGTGGTACGAGATGTCGTCCAGGTGGTTGGTGGCGCCCGTCGGGTCGTTGCAGTGCAGCGCCGGGTCGGCGGCCAGGCAGACTTCGGTCATGTCGGAGATGTGGCGGATCGTCCACGACGCCGTCCACGGCCCGTTGTTCCAGTCCAGCGTGGCGTTGCTGGTCCATTCCGGGATGCCGCTGTCGTTGACCTCCACGCCCGGGCCGTTCGGCTGGCGCTGGCCGGCCGCGCCGACCGCCTCGTAGCTCGAGACGATCGTGTTCTGCCAGATCACGCGGAACTTGCCCCAGTCGCCTTCCGGGAAGTTCCAGAACAGGTCGATGTCGAAGCCGCTGGTCTTGATGACGCCCAGGTTGGTGAGGAAGTTGTCGAACACGTCGATCTGGCTGTTGACGCGCGTGATGCCGTCGCAGTACTGCGGGTCGAGCGTCTCGACGCACAGGTTGAGCTGCGTCTGCGCGTC
>DATFGV010000335.1:0-2430 GCA_035249115.1 Vineibacter sp. | reverse complement strand
CTAGGCCTCGCAACCGTCTATCATGAAGATTGGTGACGGATTGCGGGCCTGGTCGCGAAGCTTGAGGCAGGGGATGTTCACCAGGCGCCTGAACGAGGTCTATGTCGCTGAAGTCGGCTGCGATTTCGTCAAGCAGTACCTCGACCGGCTCTAGCCTCGCCCACCGGAATTTGCCTGCGCCAAGTGGCCGCGCCGCGCGGCCGCCGGCGCGTGCTACAGCCGCGCCGCCATGGAAGCGTTCCTTGTGTCGACCGGGCTGGTGGCGCTGGCCGAATGCGGCGACAAGACCCAGCTGCTGGCCCTGTCGCTGGCCGCCCGCCTGCGCCGGCCATGGGCGATCGCCGCCGGCATCCTGATCGCCACGTTGCTCAACCACGCCGGCGCCGGCGCCGTCGGCGCCCTAGCCGGTCATTGGCTGGAAGGGCCGTGGATGCGCTGGGTGCTGGGCCTGTCGTTCCTCGGCTTCGCGGCCTGGGCGCTGGTGCCCGACCGGCCGGACGCGGAAGCCGGCCGGCGCGACGCGGCGACCGCCTGGCGGGTCTTCACCGTCACGGCAGTCGCTTTCTTCATCGTCGAGATGGGTGACAAGACCCAGGTCGCGACCGTTGCCCTGGCGGCCCGCTTCAGCCAGCTCTGGCCGGTGATCCTCGGCACCACCGCCGGCCTGATGCTGGCCAATGTCCCGGCCGTCTGGCTGGGCGACCGACTGGCGCAGCGCCTGCCTTTCAAGGCGCTGCGGCTGGGTGCCGCCCTGCTGTTCGCGGCGCTCGGTTTGACCACCCTGCTGGCCGGTGGCGTGTAGAGCACATCCCGGGAGCGCGGGCAGCCTGCCCTGAGCTTGCCGAAGGGTTTCGCCCGCTCGTGAGCGGGCCAGAGGCCTGCGCTCCCAGGTATGATGCTGGCACGACACTACCCGCGTGGAACCCGATCATGCCCGACCACACGACGGTCGCATCGCCGCCCGACACCGCCAGCGGACCGGACCTGCGCGCCCTGCTCGACCGCCAGCGCGCCGCGTTCGCGACCGACATCAACCCCAGCCTCGCCACGCGGTTGGACCGGCTCGATCGCCTGGAGCGCCTGGTCGAGCGCGACGGCGATGCCTTCGCCACCGCCATCGGGCGCGACTTCGGCACCCGCTCGCCGATCGTCACCGGGCTGACCGAAACCCTGGTGCTGCGCGCCGGCCTGCGCCATGCCCGCCGGCACTTGAAGGCGTGGATGAAGCCGCGCCGGGTGCGCACCGGCCTGATCTACCGCCCCGGCCGCTGCCTGCTGCTGTCGCAGCCGCTGGGCGTGATCGGCATCATCGGCGCCTGGAACTACCCGCTGCTGCTCAGCCTCTCGCCGCTGATCGACGTGCTGGCGGCCGGCAACCGCGCCATCGTCAAGCCATCGGAACTGACACCCGCCTTCGCAGCGGCGCTGCAGGCCGGCGTCGCCGCCACCTTCGCACCCGAGGAGGTTGCGGTCGTGACCGGCGACGCCGAGATCGGCCGGGCCATGGCGTCGCTGCCGTTCGACCACCTGGTCTTCACCGGCTCGACCAACGTCGGCCGCCAGGTGGCGCAGGCGGCAGCGGTGAACCTCACCCCGGTCACCCTCGAGCTTGGCGGCAAGTCGCCGGCGATCATCGACGAGTCGGCCGACCTCCGGGCCGCCGCCGGCAGCGTCGCCTGGGGTAAGCTGATGAACGCCGGCCAGACCTGCGTCGCACCGGACTATGCGCTGGTGCCGCGCGCCCGGCGCGACGACTTCGTCGCCGAACTGCGCCAAGCGATCGCCCGGCAGTACCCGACGATGCAGGCCAATCCCGACTACACCAGCATCGCCAGCGAGCGGCACTACCGCCGCCTGCAGTCGCTGGTCGAGGACGCACGCGCCAAGGGCGCGCGGGTCATCGACCTCGCGCCTTCCGGCGAGGCCACCGACCCGGCCACGCGCCAGCTGGCGCCGTCCCTGCTGCTCGACGTCGACGACGGCATGCGCATCATGCAGGAGGAGATCTTCGGTCCCCTGCTGCCGATCGTCACCTACGGCACGCTGGTCGATGCGATCGCCTACGTCGCCGCGCGCGAGCGGCCGCTATCGCTTTATTGGTTCGGCGGCGACCGCCGCCACCGCGACCAGGTGCTGGCCCGCACCATCGCCGGCGGCGTGGTGATCAACGACACCATGCTGCACGTGGCGCAGGACTCCCTGCCGTTCGGCGGCGTCGGCGCCTCGGGCCACGGCCACTACCACGGCGAGTTCGGCTTCCGCCGGTTCTCCAAGGAAAAGCCGGTGTTCATCCAGTCGCGCTTCTCCGGCGGCCGCCGCATGTACCCGCCCTACACCGCCGCCACCCGCCAGCTGCTGCGCCTGCTGTTTCGCTGGGCGTGACGCTGGCGCATCGCCGATCCTGCCCGTCTGGGGCAGGAGCTACCGATC
>DATFGV010000334.1:0-2075 GCA_035249115.1 Vineibacter sp. | reverse complement strand
AGCATTTCAAAGTTTGGTGCGCCGGCGGAAGCGGGTTTGGCGGCAAACCGGATGGCGGTATGATGCATGGCAGCGCCATCTTTCCGGCGCTGGCCGCGATACCTATGTTCAGTGTAGCGTGGCGAAATGTCCATTGGGACCGGCGGTGAAATGCGGGGAGAGTGGCGATTGAGCGCAAGGCCGGCGCGCCCGGTCATGACCGGCGAGCCGCCGCGGCGGGACGGCGACGGCGATGGCGGCGATTCCGGTCGGCCGGGCACCGGGACGGCGACGCTGACAAAGCCCAAGACCAAAAAACCGTCGATGTACAAGGTATTGATGTTGAACGACGACTACACGCCGATGGAGTTCGTCGTGCACGTCCTGGAGCGCTTCTTCAGCAAGAGCCGTGAGGAGGCGACGCGTATCATGCTGCACGTTCACCAAAAGGGCGTCGGCATCTGCGGCGTTTACACCTACGAGGTCGCCGAAACGAAAGTGACCCAGGTCATGGACATGGCCCGTAAGCACCAGCATCCGCTGCAGTGCACCCTGGAAAAGGAGTAGGGCGCCGCGCGGCGCCGGGAGTCGCGAACGATGTTGTCGAAGAACTTGGAACAGACCCTGCACCGCGCCTTGCGCCTGGCGAACGAGCGCCGCCATGAGTACGCCACCCTGGAGCATCTGCTGCTGTCGCTGCTGGATGATTCCGACGCCGTGGCGGTGATCAAGGCCTGTGGTGTCGATCTCGACCGGCTGCGCCGCGATGCCGGCCGCTATGTCGACAACGAGTTGACCGGCCTGGTCAGCGACAGCGTCGGCGATCCGCAGCCGACCGCCGGCTTCCAGCGCGTCGTGCAACGTGCCGCGATCCATGTGCAGTCGTCCGGCCGTGAGGAGGTGACCGGGGCGAACGTGCTGGTTGCCATCTTCTCCGAACGCGAGAGCCATGCCGTCTACTTCCTGCAGCAGCAGGGCATGTCACGCCTCGACGCCGTTAACTTCCTGAGCCACGGCATCGCCAAGACGCCGGGCCGCAGCGAGAGCCGCAGGGTGCGCGGCGCAGACGAAGAGTCGCAGGGCGGGGAGAAGGTCGTGAAGGATGGCGGCGAGGCATTGCAGGCCTATTGCGTCGACCTTAACCAGAAGGCCCGCGACGGCCGCATCGACCCCTTGATCGGGCGCGAGCTCGAGGTCGAGCGCACGATGCAGATCCTCTGCCGGCGCACCAAGAACAACCCGCTCTACGTCGGCGACCCCGGCGTCGGCAAGACTGCGATCGCCGAGGGCCTGGCGCGACGCATCGTCGAGGGCAGCGTGCCCGACGTCCTGAAGGGCTGCGTCATCTACGCCCTGGACATGGGGGCGTTGCTGGCCGGCACGCGCTACCGAGGCGATTTCGAGGAGCGCCTGAAGGCGGTGCTCAACGAGCTCAAGTCGCGCGAGGGCTCGATCCTGTTCATCGACGAGATCCACACCGTGATTGGCGCCGGCGCCACGTCGGGCGGCGCCATGGACGCCTCCAACCTGCTCAAGCCCAGCCTGCAAAGCGGCGATCTGCGCTGCATCGGCTCGACCACCTACAAGGAGTACCGCAACCACTTCGAGAAGGACCGCGCGCTGGTGCGGCGCTTCCAGAAGATCGACGTGCCAGAGCCGACGCAGAGCGACGCCATCAAGATCATGGAGGGATTGAAGCCGGTCTACGAGGAACACCACAAGGTCAGCTACACCGACGAGGCAGTGAAGGCCGCCGTCGAACTGTCGGCGCGCTACATCAACGACCGCAAACTGCCGGACAAGGCGATCGACGTGATCGACGAGGTCGGTGCGGCGCAGATGCTGAAGACTGAGGATCAGCGCAAGAAAATCATCGACGTGGTCGATGTCGAAGAGATCGTCGCCAAGATCGCGCGTATCCCGCCCAAGAGCGTGTCGAAGGACGATACCGAGGTGTTGAACCACCTCGAGCGCAACCTGAAGACCGTAGTCTACGGCCAGGATCGAGCCGTCGAGCAGTTGGTGGCCGCCATCAAGCTTGCCCGCGCCGGCCTGCGCGCGCCGGAGAAGCCGATCGGCAGCTACCTGCTGGCCGG
>DATFGV010000333.1:0-14298 GCA_035249115.1 Vineibacter sp. | reverse complement strand
GCGATCGACCTTGCCGTGACGTTCACGCCCGAGGGCGGCCGGACAATCGCGGTCGACGACTGGGGCCGGCGCGACGCCGCGCTGCGCGGCGCCGGCCTGCTGGTCAATTCCACGTCGCTGGGCATGCAGCACCAGCCGGCGCTCGAGCTCGACCTGGCCGTCCTGCCAGCGACGGCGGTGGTCAACGACCTGGTCTATGTGCCGTTGCGCACCGACCTCTTGCGCCGCGCGGCCGCGCGCGGCAACCCGACCGTCGACGGGCTCAACATGCTGCTGCACCAGGGCCGGCCGGGCTTCGCCGGCTGGTTCGGCGGGCCGCAACCGCCGGTGACACCGGCTCAGCGCGCCGCCGTCGCGGCCGACCTGGGGGCTTAGCCGCCCGGATCGCCGGGCCGCGAGCGTATTTGCATGTTCCGGTACCGGGCCGCTCCCGGCTATCCTGAGCCGGCCGGCGCGTGGCGTACGCCGCCGGCATCGCCGAGTATGGAAAAGAACCTGTTCAAATACATCTGGCGGCACAGCCGCGGCGAGCAGTCGGTGATCCTGCTGCTGGTCGTGGTGGCGCAGGTATTTTATTTCGCCTCGCTGACGATCCCCAAGACCATCGTCAATGACGGCATCGAGGGCAAAGCGTTCAAGACCGCCAGCGAGCTGCCGTTCCTGCGGCTCGAGCTGCCACTGCCGTCGTTCCTGTCCGATTCCGGCTCACTCGTGCTGTTCGAGGGCTTCAAACTGGAGCAGTGGCCGTTCCTGGTGGCGATGAGCTGCCTGTTCCTGGTGATGGTCACCATCAACGGCATGTTCAAGAAGACCATCAACACGCAGAAGGGCCGCATGGGCGAGCGCATGCTGCGCCGCCTGCGCTACGAGCTGTATGACCGCATCCTGCTGTTTCCGCCGGCGCATTTCCGCAAGGTCAAGGCGGCGGAATTCAGCTCGATGATCAAGGACGAGGTCGAGCCGCTGGGCGGCTTCATCGGCGACGCCTACGTCCAGCCGGCGTTCCTCGGCGGCCAGGCGCTGACCGCGCTGCTGTTCATCATGCTGCAAAGCGTCTGGCTGGGCATGATCGTGGTCGTGGTGCTGGGCGTGCAGGCATTCGTCATTCCCCGGCTGCGCCGGCGCATCCTGGTGCTGGGCCGCGAACGGCAGATCACGGCCCGTCAGCTCGCCGGACGGATCGCCGAGACGGTCGACGGCGTGCACGAGATCCATACCAACGCCACGTCGAATTATGAGCGGGCCGACATCGCCCATCGCCTGGGCCGCATCTTCCGCATCCGCTTCGAGCTGTTCCAGCGCAAGTTCACCGCCAAGTTCCTCAACAACTTGCTGGCCCAGACGACGCCGTTCACCATCTACCTGATCGGCGGCTACCTGGTGCTGTCGGGCGACTTGCAGGTCGGCGCCGTGGTGGGCGTGTTGCTGGCCTACAAGGATCTGCCCGGACCGGTAAAGGAACTGATCGACTGGGACCAGCAGCGCCAGGACATCCAGCAGAAGTACGAGCAGGTGGTCGATCAGTTCCAGCCCGACGGCATGTTGGCGCGCGAGCTGCAGGCAGTGCCGCAGGGAGTGGTGCAGTCGCTCGGCGGCGATCTGACATTGTCGGGAATCACGGTCGCCGAGGACGGCGGCGCCAAGCTGGTGGACGGAGTCAGCCTGGTGGTACCGGTCAGCCAGCGGCTGGCGCTGGTCGGGCCGGCTGGCGGCGGCAAGGAGGCCGTGGCCCAGGTGATCGCCCGCCTGACGCGGCCCAGCGGCGGGTCGGTTCGGATCGGCGGCGCCGATCTCGCCGCCCTGCCGGAATCGACCACCGGAGCGCGGATTTCCTACGTCGGCCAGGACGTCTACCTGTTCCCTGTCAGCGTCCGCGACAACATCCTCTACGGCCTCAAGCGCCGGCCGCTGGCGCCAGCCGCCTATGACGACGCCCAACGCCGCACGCACGAGCGGTTCGACGCCGAATCGCGCCGTGCCGGCAATATCAACCTCGACCCCGCCGACGACTGGATCGACTATGAGACCGCCGGCGCCAGCGGGCCGAACGACATCGACCGGCGCATCACCGAGGTACTGCGCGACGTCGAGATGGCGGACGACATCTACCAGTTCGGCCTGCGCGGCACGATCGACCCGACCGAGCGTCCGGCGGTGGCCGAGTCGATCCTCAAGGCGCGCGCCGAGCTGCACGCGCGATTGGCCGAGCCGCGCCTGGCGGCGCTGGTCGAGCCGTTCGACCGCGCCCGCTACAACCGCAACATGTCGGTGGCCGAGAACCTGCTGTTCGGCACGCCGATCGGCCAGACCTTCGACCCGGACAACATCGCCGCCAACCCGCACATGCGCGCCGCGCTGGCCCGGGTCGGGTTGGAGGGCGACCTGCAGGCGATGGGCGCCGCCATCGCCGAGACGATGGTCGAGCTGTTCGCCGACTTGCCGCCGGGCAACCCGTTGTTCGAGCAATTCAGCTTCATCGCCGCCGAAGACCTGCCGGAATTCCGCACCATCCTCACCCGCCTCGCCGGCCGCAGCATGGCGGACCTTGATGCGGTGGCGCGCGACCGCCTGGCGGCGTTGCCGTTCCGTTACATCGAGGCGCGGCATCGCCTGGGCCTGATCGACGCCGCGATGGAGGAACGCCTGCTGGCGGCGCGGCGCGACTTCGCCGACAACCTGCCGGCCGAGGACGCCCGCGCCATCGAGTTCTACGACCGCGGCCGCTACAACGCCGCCGCCACCCTGCAGGACAACATCCTGTTCGGCCGCGTCGTCTACGGCCAGGCGCAGGGGCCGCAACGGCTCGGGGCGCTGATTTCGGAGGTTCTGGAGGGGCTCGGCCTGACCGACGCGGTGATCGAGGTCGGGCTCGACTACAATGTAGGTGTCGCCGGCAAGCGGCTGTCGGCGGTGCAGCGCCAAAAGGTCGGCCTGGCCCGCGCGTTGGTGAAGCGGCCTGACCTGCTGGTGCTGAACGAGGCGACCGCGGTGTTCGACGGCGCCACGCAGCAACGCGTGCTCGACAAGATCCTGGCCACCAGCCGCGGTCGCGGCGTGGTCTGGGCCCTGAACCGCGCCAACCTGGCCGACCGCTTCGACCAGGTGATCGTGCTACAGGGCGGCAAGGTGGTGGCGACCGGCGCGCCCGCCGACTTGACCGCGGACAAGACATTCGCCGATCTGTTAGCGGCGGGCTAAGCTCGTGAGGAGACGCTTATGAGCATCCATGAAGAAGTCGAGATGCTGAAATCGGTGCCGATCTTCGCCAAGATGGAGCCGGCGAGGCTGAAGCTGATCGCCTTCACCAGCGACCGGCTGACCTTCGACGCCGGCCAGGAGCTGTGCCACCAGGGCGACATCGGCGACGCGATGTACGTGATCCTCAGCGGCTCGGCCGACGTGCTGCGCGATTCGCCCTCGGGGCCGATCAAGGTGGCCGAGCTGAAACGCAAGGCCTTCGTCGGCGAGATGGCGATCCTGTCCGACCAGCCGCGCAACGCCACGGTCACGGCGCACGAAAAGCTGACGGTGCTGAAGATCCCCAAGGAGATGTTCTTCCGGCTGATCGACGAGGTGCCGCAGATGGCGATCGAGATCATGCGCGAGCTGGCGCATCGCGTGGAGGACATGAACGTCAAGCTGACGGAGGCGCGGGCCGCGTTGCAGCGCCAGCCGTAATGCCAACGACTTCCTGCGTCGACCGCTTCGCGGTGCGCGTCAGGGCATGAGCCGGCTCGACAGCTTCATCCGCCGCATGCAGGCGCAGCGCGACTGCCTGGATTGGGCCGCGACGCAGGTGCGTGACCTCGCCGGGCCGGTGCTGGAGATCGGGCTGGGCAACGGCCGCACCTACGACCATCTCCGCCTTCTGTTGCCCGGCCGCGACATCTACGTCTTCGAGCGCGAGGTGAAGGCGCATCCCGACTGCGTGCCGCCCGACGATCGGCTGTTTCTCGGCGACGTGCGCGAATCGATTCCGCGCGCCGCCCGACGCCTCGGCCGTGTCGCCGCGCTGATCCACAGCGATCTTGGCACGGGCGACCACAAGGCCAACACGGTGCTCGGCGAATGGCTGGGGCCGGCGCTGGGCACGCTGCTTGCGCCTGGCGGCTACGTGGTCGCCAACCAGCCGCTCGAGGTGCCGCGCTGGACGCGCCTGCCCGAACCACCGGACGTTCCCCGGGACCGCTATTTCCTCTACCGCGCGCAATCTCAACGGACGCAGACGTAACCCGTGTTGAGCCGTGCCTGTTCGGGCCGAATCAGCCGTTCCCCATGCTGTCGCTGCCGCCCCACGGCGGACGTCGCGCCAAGCCGTCCTCGTCAGACCACCACGCTGTGTCCTCGGATGGGAAAGCTGAGCTGCACGCGCGTGCCGCCCGCCGGGCGGCGGCAAATGCTCACCTTGCCTTCGAGCTGCGCCGTCAACCCGTGCAGCAGCGTCAGGCCCAGACCCTCGCGGTCAATCTCGCCGCCGGTGATCGACGCGACACCGACGCCGTTGTCGTCGATGGACAGTTCGAATGTCCCGCCGACATTGCGGGCGCGGATCAGGATCTGCGGGTCCGTGGTGTCGGCGAAGGCATGCCTCAGCGCATTGGAGACGGCTTCGGACACGATCAAACCGACCGGAATTGCCGTATCGGCCGATACCGCGACGCCCGGCGCATTGACGTAGAACCGCGCCTTTCGCGCATCGGGTGCCACATGGTCGGTCGACAGGCGCCGAATGAGGTCATTGAGGAATGCTTGGAAGTCGACCTCCACCCAGTTCGAATGCTCGTACAGATGGCTGTGCAGGACTGAGATTGTCAGCACGCGGTTCTGCGCAGCCGCGAAGATGCCCCGGATGCGCCGGCTGCGGATTCTGTTGGTCTGAAGGTTGAGCAGGCTTGAGATCAGCTGGAGATTGCCCTTCACGCGGTGATGGATTTCGCCCAGCCTGTGTTCGGCCTGCGCCGCGTCCATTCGCGAAGCCAATGGCGCCGTGCGGGCCGCGGACCACCCGGACCTGCCGTCCACTTGCAGCCAGCTTCCGATCGCTTGCCAACTCGCGGCCAGCGAAACCAGCCATGCCAGCGCCACCATCGCCGCGGCGGGGATATTGTCGCCGACGAGCAGCACGACAGCCACCATCGCCAGCGTGAGCGCGCCAGCGACCAACAGAAACACCTTGTATCGGACGCCCGGACCCATATGCCGCGCCCCTGGCGACGTGTCCTCTTGGCAATAAACGTGGTTTGGCGTCAGTTGTTCCACGTTGTTCCTGGGGGCGCCGACATTCAAATGGCGGCGATACTAAGGGCTTGCGCCATCGCGGTTCTGAGCTGGTCTGGCGCGAACGGCTTGGTGATGACGAACGCGGGCTCCAGGCCCTGGCCGGTCAACAGGCGCTCCGGGAATCCGGTGACGAAGATGACCGGCACCGGCAGGGATTTGAGGATTTGGCGCACCGCCGTCCGGCCGTCGTCGCCGTCCTTGAGCTGGACGTCGGCGACCACCAGGTCGGGCGAATGCTTGGCTGCCAGCTCGATGGCCGTCCGCTCGCTGGCGGCGACGCCGACGACCTGATGGCCGGCGCCGCGCACGATCTCGGCGACATCAAGCGCGATCACCGCCTCGTCCTCGATGATGAGAACGCGGACCGACGCGCCGCGCCGCAACTGCTCCTGCGCCTCGCGCAACGCCTGGTCCGCGTCATCCGGCGCGATGTCCAGAATTTGGGCGACCTCCTCGACGGAAAAGTCCTCCAGCATGGTCAGCAAAAGCACCTTGCGCTGGACATCCGCCATGTCCTGCATGTGTGCCCGAAGCCGGTCCAGCGGCCGGGTGACATCGCCGGCAGCCTCAGCCGATTGCAGACCGTCGAACGGCTGCTGCAGCTGGTGGAACAACCGAAAGATGTCGACGGTTGAGGTGGCGTTGCGCACCAGCTCAGGTTGCCGCAGCACCACCTCGACGCACAGGCGGACCCATTCGTCGCCCCGAGACTGGCTGCCGGTCAGGGCGCGCGCATACCGGCGCAGGAATGGCAGCGTCGCCAGCAATCGTTCGGGCAACCCCGCATTCGAGTCTGCCATCGAGTCCCTCCGCTTCGAAGCGACCATTCGTCCAGGTCAACAATGAAAATCTGGAACTCGCTGGTGCCAGGCCGATCCGTCCCCTGACGCCGCCACATCCTTCGAGGCATGTGGCACTTCGGCCCGCCAACAACGCACGGTGGCGATCGAATGTACCTATACCCTAAACCAGGCTACAGGCGCTTGTTGATCGCGAGGGTATCCTTACTTACTTTCCGTTCCATCGCAAGGGTCCAGGCCTGTGGTATTGGCCATGATCAGCTCGGTCGCCGGTTCCTCCGCTGCAGGACAATCAATCGTGTCATCGCGCATTCTCGTTGAAGCGGCCAAGGGCGCGGCCAGCGGCGACGCCCACTTATGCCAGGTGCTGGATGCCTTGCCGGTGGCGGTCTACACGACGGACGCCAGCGGGTCGCTGACTTTCTACAACAGCGCCGCCGCCGCGCTTTGGGGATGCCGCCCCGAACTGGGAACCGTCGCGTGGTCCGGCGCGTGGAAGCTCTGCTGGCTGGACGGAAGGGAGATACCCCCGGACGAACACCCGATAGCCGTGGCGCTCAGGGAGCGGCGACCCGTTCATGGGCTTGAAATCACCATTGAACGTCCCGACGGCAGCCGCGTGCCTGTCATGCCCCATCCCACACCCCTGTTCGATGGCGCCGGCCAGGTGATCGGCGGCGTCAACCTGGTGCTCGAGGTCACCGATCGCCGGCTCGCCGGCGAATATGCCGCGCGGCTGACATCGATCGTCGAGTCTTCGGACGACGCCATCATCAGCATCGGACTCGATACCATCATCGCGAGCTGGAATGGCGGCGCGGAACGGCTGTTCGGATACGCCGCCAGCGAGGTGATCGGCAAATCGGTGGTGATGCTCCTGCCCCTGGATCGCGCCGAGGAGGAAGTGGACATCCTGCGGCGCATCTGCGCCGGCGAGCACGTCGACCATTTCCAGACCGTGCGCCAGTGCAAGGATGGCAGCCTGGTCGACATCTCGCTGACGGTGTCGCCGGTCAAGGACATGCAGGGACGCGTCGTCGGCGCGTCCAAGGTGGCGCGCGACGTCACCGACCAGAAGCGCGCGCAGGAACAGCAGGTGCTGCTGGTCCATGAGATGCAGCATCGCATCAAGAACACGCTGACCGTCGTGCAAGCCATCGCCTCGCAGACGATGCGCAGCGCTTCAAGGGAGGATCATGCGGCGTTTGTCGGTCGCCTGCAGACGCTGGCCGCCGCCCAGAACCTGCTGACCGTCGAGAACTGGAAGCGCGTGCCGCTGCGCGAGGTGATTGACCGGTCCCTGGCGGCGTTCCAGGGCCAGCGGCGCCAGCGCGTCGATGTCGAAGGGCCGGACGGTGTTTGGCTCAATGCCGGCAGGATTTTCTCGCTGTCGATGGCCTTGCACGAATTGGCGACCAATGCCGCCAAGTATGGCGCCCTGTCGAACGAGACCGGGCGAGTGCGCATTGGATGGGAGATTGAAAACAGCGCCGACCAAACCCGGCTGGTCCTGTCGTGGCGGGAAAGCGGCGGCCCGCCGGTGGCGCCGCCAGCAACCAAAGGCTTCGGCTCGCTCCTTCTGGACCGCGCCATCGAGGGCGACCTCGACACGACGCGCCTGACGTACCACCCGTCCGGCGTCGAGTGCTTGCTGGAAATGTCCCTGTAGCCGACGTCTGCCGCGTCAGGCCGCAGCCTCGCCCAGCTCGTGGCGCACGAGGTTCAGCCAATAGGCGGCGCCCGTCACGATGATCTCGTCGTTGAAGTCGTAGAGCGGCGTGTGCACGTAGTGGCAGCCGCCGGCCGCGTCGCCGCCGTTGCCGATCATGATGTAGGCGCCGGGCTTCTTTTCCAGCATGAAGGCGAAGTCCTCCGCGCCGGTCACCGGCGGCGTATTGCGATCGACATTGTCGGCGCCGACCGTGGCCGTCGCCGCCGCGATCGCGACCGTCGTCTGCTCGGCGGCGTTGACCAGCGGCGGATAGCGGCGCTGGTAGGTGTAGTCGACCGTACACCCCCAGGTCTCGGTCGAGCTTCTCGCCACCTCTGCCAGGCGTTTCTCGAGGATGTCGCGCACCGCCGGGCGATAGCTGCGCGAGGTGCCGCGCACCATGACCTCCGACGGGATGACGTTGGGCGCGTTGAACGAGCCGCCGGCGATGTGGCCGACGCTGAGCACCGCGGTGTCGATCGGCGGCACGTTGCGGCCGACGATGCCCTGGACGGCGAGGATGAAGCTGGCCGCCGGCATGGTCGGGTCGGTCCCGCGGTTCGGCGCCGAACCGTGGCCGCCGGTGCCGTGGAACACCGCCGTCCAGGAGTCGCTTGCCGCCAACATCGGGCCGGCGCGGATGGCGAAGCGCCCGGCCGGGAGGCCGGGCATATTGTGCATGCCGTAGACCGCGTCGCAGGGGAACAGGTCGAACAGCCCCTCCTCGATCATCACCCGCGCGCCGCCCAGCCCCTCCTCGGCGGGCTGAAAGATCAGGTGGACGGTCCCGGCAAAATCCGGATCGGCGGCGAGCTGCCGGGCCGCGCCGAGCAACATGGTGGTGTGCCCGTCGTGGCCGCAGGCGTGCATCTTGCCATCGACCGTCGAGCGGTGCGCGAAATCGTTCTTCTCCTGCAGATGCAGCGCGTCCATGTCGGCACGCAGGCCGATGGTCTTCTGCCCCGGCCGCTTGCCCTTCAAGGTACCGACCACGCCGGTCTTGGCGAGGCCGCGATGCACCTGGTAGCCCCAGGCGCTGAGCTTGTCGGCGACGATCGTCGCGGTCCGCACCTCCTCGAAGGCCGTCTCGGGATGGCGATGGATATCGCGGCGAATGGCGGTGAGCTCGGGTGCCAGGGCCTTCAGCCGCTCGATGACGTCGGCGCTCATGCCTGGCCTTCCGGACCGCCGGTCTGTCGCCGGATCAGCCGCAGCACCAGCAGGAAGACGACGGCGCCGATCACGGAGCCGATGAATCCCGCCGTCTCGCCCGGCCGATAGATGCCAAGCGCCTGGCCGCCATAGGTGGCCGCCAGCGAGCCGACGATGCCGATGACGATCGCCATGATGACGCCGCCCGGATCGCGCCCCGGCACGAGGAACCGCGCGATCAGGCCGACCACCAGTCCGATCAAGATCATGATGACGATGTCCATTCAACCTCTCCTTTCGTCCGCGCGGCCAACGTGCGTGCCGTGGTTTCTACAGAGCAATCGCAGACGACGCTGATCTGCCAATCTTGTCATCCTGAGCGCAGCGACGGATCTTTTGAACAGCGGGATCGCATAGGCCCATGCATGACACATGTGTGCTGTTCTCGATCGGCTGTGCGGCTCGTCGGCTCAAAAGATCCTTCGCTTCGCTCAGGATGACAGAGTTGGCTTGACACCGTCATCTGCGATTGCCCAACCTTCTCAGGGAGAGGCTTGGAGTTAAAAGCAACTGCGCCGCGCAAGGCCAGTTCAGCCGGCCTGCGGCACCGTGAGTGGCGGCGTCACGGCGGCCTCCGGCTTGGGCAGGCGCACGCGTAACCGGCGAATGCGGCGGGCGTCGACGTCGACGATCTCGAACTCGCAACCCGACGGATGGCGGATGACTTCACCGCGTTCCGGGATGCGGCCGGCCAGCGAGAAGATCAGGCCGCCCATGGTGTCGACCTCGCCGCGCTCCTCCTCGCTCAACAGCGGTCCGGCCATCTCCTCGAAGGCGGCGATCGGCGTGCGGCCGGTGGCGTCGAAGCTGCCGTCGGGCCGCGCCACCAGGCCGGCGTTCTGCTCGGTGTCGTGCTCGTCCTCGATCTCGCCGACGATCTCCTCGACCAGGTCCTCGATGGTCAGCAGCCCGTCGGTGCCGCCGAACTCGTCGACCACCAGCGCCATGTGGACGCGCTGCCGACGCATGTCGATCAGCATGTCCGACACCGGCATGGTCGGGGCGACAAAGCTGACGCGGCGCAGCACGTCGCGCAGTTGAAAGCGCCGGCCGCTGCCCCAGTAGGTCAGAACGTCCTTGATGTGGACCATGCCGATCACGTCGTCGAGCGACTCGCGATACACCGGGTAGCGCGAATGCGCTTCGTGCTGGATCAGCTTGACCGTCTCCTCCAGCGGCGTATCGATGGCGATGCCGACGATGTCGGCGCGCGGCACCATGACGTCGGCCACGGTCTTGGCGCGCAGGCCGAGGATGTTGGCCAGCAGGTCGCGCTCTTCATCGCCCAACGGCGGCTCGTCGGGCGGCGCGTCGCGCAGCTCGGGCCGTTCCTCGATCAGCTCCTGGATGGCTTCGCGGATTTCCTCGCCGCGTTTGCGCCGACGCAGTTTGCGCAGCATGCGCCGCAGAGGTCCGCCTTCGGACGTTCCGGCGGCGCCGGAACTTCGGTCGGACGACGGGTCAGACATGGCCCGACTATAGGCACCGCGCCGCCTTGGCGAAAGGGCGCCGGCGCCTTCGCGGCGCGTGTCAGCTGCGCAGGAACACCGCCAGGCCGAACACCAGCGGCATGACCAAAGGCAAGGTGGTGAGCACCACGGCCAGCAGGTTCTGGCCATAGCGCCAGCACAACGTCCAGGCCAGCAGCGAGAAGACGACCGCGACCGGCGGCCACGACCAGATCGAGCCGACGAACAGCCGTGGCCACGGGTCGTCCGGCATCTGCGGCGCGTCGAACGCCATGATCGACAAACCGGCCAGCGGCAGCCAGAAGATCAGCAGCAGCGCCATGACGACCTGCGTGCCGATTAGCCAGGCGCGCGCCGCACTGCGTCCGACGATCAAGGGCGCGCCTCGCACGATCGCTCGGACATGGGCATGGACCTCCGCGCGAGGGCTGCCGGCCGCCTCGCCGCCGGCCGATCCTACATCACAACCTCGATCAGATAAGGCCCCTTCTGGCTCATGGCATACTGCAGCTGTTTGGTAAATCCATCGAGGTCGGCAACTTGGGCGCCCTCAATTCCCATGCCTTTTGCGAGTTTGACGAAATCCAGGGTGGGGCGATCGAGGGTCAGCATGTCGATCGCGCGCGGGCCGGGATTGGGCGCGCCAACGTCGGACAGCTGGCTGTACAGGATCTGGTAGGAGCGGTTGGAGAAAATGATCACGCAGACATCCAGGCTCTCGCGCGCCATCGTCCACAGCGCCTGCAACGTGTACATGGCGCTGCCGTCGCCGATCATTGAAATGACCTTGCGGTCGGGGCACGCGACGGCCGCGCCGACCGCCACCGGCGCGCCGAAGCCGATCGAACCGCCCATGTTGTTCAGCCAGTCGTGCGGCGGCGCGCCGGCGCTGAACGGAAAGAATCCGCGGCCGGTGGTCACCGACTCGTCGACCACGATGGCGCCTTCCGGCATGGTCGCGCCCAGCGCCATGCCCAGCCCGTCGAGCGTGATCTTGCCGGTGGGCTTGTCCGGCCGCTTCGACGGCGCGACGCCGGCCGCCGGCAGGTCGAGCGCGCCGAGTTCGGCCGCCAGCGCCTCGAGCGACGCTTCGCAGTCGTCCTCGACGCCGCACAGCTTGGTGATGGTGCAGTCCTCGGGCGCCAGCATGCTCGGCTTGCCGGGATAGGCGAAGAACGCCGCCGGCGCCTTGGCGCCACACAGCACCATCTGCTTGGTGCCCTTAAGCACCGCCGTCGCCTGCTCGACGACGAACGGCACGCGCAGGATCTGCACCCGGCCGGCGCCGCGCTGCAGGCGGGCGCCGGCGCCGGCGGCCTGCACCTTGCAGCCGGTCTTGGTCGCGATCTTGCCGGCCAGCTCCAGCGCCCGGGCGCGCAGCGCGCGGCCACCCAGCAGCAGCATTCCGGGCTCGCCGTTGCTCAGCGCCTTGGCTGCCGCAGTGACGGCGTCGGCGGTCGGCTTGGCTGCCGGCGGCGCGGCCGGCGTCTCGGCGATCTCCTGTGCCGCGCTCCACGCCGTGTCGGCCGGCAGGATCAGCGTGGCGATCTGGCCGGGCGAGGTGCGCGCCGCCTGGATCGCAAGCGCGCCGTCGCGGGCCACGGTCTTGGCCGTCGGCGAGGTCTTCACCCAGTGCGAGAACGGCTTGGCAATGCCTTCGATGTCGGCGGTCAGCGGCGTGTCGAACTTGATGTGATACGTCGCGTGTTCACCAACAATATTGACGATGCCGGAGCCGGCCTTCTTGGCGTTATGCAGGTTGGCGCAGGCGTTGGCCAGGCCGGGCCCGAGATGCAGCAAGGTGGCGGCGGGCGTGCCGGTCATGCGGTAGTAACCGTCGGCGGCGCCGCTGCACACGCCCTCGAACAGGCCGAGCACGCAACGCATGCCTTGCACGCGGTCCAGCGCCGCGACGTAGTGCATCTCCGACGTGCCGGGATTGGCGAAGGAAACGCTGACGCCGCCTTTCACCAGGGTGCGCACCAAGCTGTCGGCGCCGGTCATCAGTTCGGTCATGGTCGGTCCTGTCGTTGTCCGGCGCGCAGACTAGCGGCCACCGCGCCACCACGCCAAGCCGGCGAAACCGGACGGGCGCATGGCCGCCCTGCGCCGCGCCGGCCGGCGGGTGTTCGGCGGTCCGCTGTACATCGACAGATCACACAGCTTGCGCCTCAAGGGGTCAACGCGGCCTGCGGATCATACAGGCGCTGCAGCCGCTCGGCGGCAAGCCGCGCGCAACGCAACATCAGCGCCTTGCGGCGCGCCGCCACCAGGCGTGTTTCATTGACCGGCCGCGGATCCTGGCGCAGCATTTCGCCACCATATCCGTCGGCGACAATAAGCCCGACCGTGTCAGGCAGCGCATGCAGCGGGAAATCGCCCGGCACCGCGAAGTAGAAGCGGTCGCACCACGCGAGGTAGTCCTCCCACTTGCCATCGGCGCGAAAATCCTCGAGCGAGGATTTGATTTCGGCGATGGCGATCGTGCCGTCCTCACCCACGGCCAGCACGTCGCCGCGCCGGCCATCCGCCAGCGGCACTTCCAGCAACGGCGTCCAAACCCGCAATCGCCAAAAGCGGCAAACGCCGCGCGTCACGGCCAGGGTGACGTCAGGCCGCGAACTGGTAGCCGCCTCGGGCGGCGTTGGGTTGACCAGGATGCTCACTACGGCCGCGCCAAAGTGCATGTGTCCACAAGCTTATGGGCAGTTTCAGCCGTAGTGGCCACAACGGCGTTCTATCTGCACTCTGACTGCGAGAAAGGTTATGGTTTTCGCAGAACTGCGCAGATTTCTTGAACATACCCACTACATGTTGCATTCATTGTCCGGTGGAACCGGCGGGCGAACTGGCGCGTTTTGTGAGCCAGCCTCACTAGCGAATGCCGCTTGGGTATGATATGACTGATTCAATTGGAAAAATGAATTTTCCCGGAGATTTTCCGCGATGACCTCGGACCTGCAGCGATCAAAACTTTCGGCACCGTCTGGCGGCGGCGTCTCGCGCCGGAGTGCGTTGGCCAAGTTGGGATTGGCGGCTGGCGCCGCCTATGCCGCACCCACCCTCACCACGTTGGATAGGCGCGCCTACGCGGCGCCGACCAATTGTCCGCCGGGTCAAACCAAGGGTCCGCCGACGGGCAAGGGTCCGCCCGGCTGCAGGTGAGCCTGCTGCACGCCTGCATTCCGAACAAACACGAACAAACACGACCGAAGATCGGCGCCGTCGGATGCGCCGGCGCGGTGTTTTGCATTGCTGAATGGCACAAGATACGGCTTGGCGGCTTGCCAGCCGGTCAAGAACCCTTCATCGGTCTGAGTAACGGCGCCTCTTCGGCGGCGGGGTTGCGCGGACGTTCGGCTTTGGCGCGGAAGGCGTCGGCCGCCATCTCGGCGGCGCGGCGATCCTCGGGCGACAGGCTGTCGCGGACCCGCTGTCGAACCTTCGCCGCGTTGCTCTCGCCCTGCCGCTCGGCCAGCAACAACCAGCGATAGCCATCGACCGGATCCTTGGGGCCAGCGACACCACCGCTCTTCCAGACGCCCAAGACGTACTGCGCATCGGCCAGGCCCTGCTGCGCCGCCCGCATGTACCATTGCTCCGCCTTCGGCAGGTCACGTTCGGCGCCGGCACCGGAGAACAGCGCGTTGGCCAGCTTGAACTGCGCCAGGGCGACGCCGGCGTTGGCGGCACTGGTGTACCAGCCGACAGCCTTCGCCGCCGCGTCGCGCGCCGGATCGCCGCGACCGGCCATCGCCGTCGCCGCCAGCAGATCGCCCAGCGCCAGCGCACCTTCCGGGTAGCCGTTGTCGGCGACGTGCCGAAA
>DATFGV010000332.1:0-3732 GCA_035249115.1 Vineibacter sp. | reverse complement strand
GCAGCGGCATCGAGGCGCTGCCGTCAACCCGCCTGGTTGAACTGTGGCTAGAGCAATCGCTGTTCGACGGCAAGCTGGCGATACGCGCCGGTCAGCTTGCCGGCGACTCGGAATTCATCGTCAGCGACGCCGCGTCGCTGTTCGTCAACGGCACCTTCGGCGGACCGGCCATCACCAGCGCCAACCTGCCGGCCGGCTGGATCGCCTATCCATGGGCGACGCCGGCAGTGCGCGTGAAGCTGGCGCCGACTCCAGGTCTTGAGATGCTTGCCGCGGTCTTCAACGGCGATCCCTCGGGCGGCGGTGCCGGCGAACCGCTGCGCCGCAACCGGCATGGCACGCGCTTTCCGGTCGGCAACGCGCCGCTGTTCATGGGCGAAGTGGTGTATGCCTTCAATCAGAGCGAGGGTGCGTCCGGGCTGCCGGGCATCGTCAAGGCCGGCTTCTGGTATCACGCCAGCCGCTTCGACGACCAACGATACGGTGACGACGGCTTGTCGCTGGCCGATCCGGCGAGCTCAGGTGTGGCGCGCCGCCGCCGCGGCAATCACGGCCTCTATGTCATCGCCGACCAGACGCTGTGGCGCGCGTCGAACGGCGCCGAACGCAGCCTCCAGGCATTTACACGCGTCGCGGCGGCGCCGGGCGATCGCAACCTTGTCGCCTTCTACGCCGACGGCGGCTTCGCCTTCAAAGGACTGCTGCCAGAGCGTCCCGACGACACTTTCGGAGTCGCGTTCGCCTTCGCCAACATCTCGCGGCGGGCGCGGGCGCTTGACCGCGATGGGCGCGCTTTCGGCGCAAACACGCCGATCCGAGCCAACGAGACGCTGATCGAAATCACCTACAAGGCGCAGATCGTGCCCGGCTGGACCCTACAGCCGGACCTGCAGTACATCCGACGTCCCGGTGGCCGGATCGCCCATCCCGGCAGCTCCGCGGGCCGCGCCATCAAGGACGCGTTGATGCTGGGCCTGCGCACGAGCATCCAGTATTGATCGCCTGCGATGCTGCCATTGCGTCGTCCGGTCCAGCATCACCGCCATGCTCAACAACGCCACGGGCGGCGATGCCATCGCACCGCCGCCCGCGCTTGTTCAGTCCAGATGCCGGGCGTCAGCCGACACCGTTCTCCTTGAACCACGCCGTCGCGCGCTTCCAGCCGTCTTCGGCCTGTTCCTTGCGATAGGACGGACGGTAGTCGGCGTTGAAGGCGTGTGGCGTGTCGGGATAGAGGTGAATCGTCGACTTGGTTGCCGCCGGCGTGCCTGCGGCCTTCAGCGCATCGCGCATCTTGTCGACGGTGTCATTGGGAATACCGGTGTCGGCGCCGCCGTAGAGGCCGAGTACCGGTGCCTTGAGATCCTTGACGACGTCGATCGGATGCTTCGGCGTCATCTCTCCCGGCTGGCCGACGACGCGGCCGTACCATGCCACGCCGGCCTTCACGCCGGGATTGTGCGCCGCGTACAGCCAGGTGATGCGGCCACCCCAGCAGAAGCCGGTGACGCCCAGCTTGGCAGTATCGGCCTTGCCCTCGGCCTTGGCGAACGCGACGGTGGCATCGAGGTCTCCCATCACCTGCGCGTCCGGCACCTTGCTGACCAAGTCGCGAATCAGCGCCTGAACATCGCTGATCTTCGACGGATCGCCCTGGCGGAAATAGAGCTCGGGCGCGATAGCATACCAGCCGGCTTTGGCGAAGCGGCGGCACATGTCGGCGATATGAGCATGCACGCCGAAGATTTCCTGAACCACCAGGATGGTGCCGAAGCCCTGGCCGCTCGCGGGATGGGCGCGGTAGGCGGCCATCTCCTTGCCGTCCGAGGTCTTGACCTTGACCTCGCCCGCGGTCAGGCCGTCCGTCGCCGTCACGATCATGGTTTGCGCCTGCACCGGCTGCACCGCGAGCGCGAAGGTTGCGCCCAGGCCCAAAGCCGCCGGCGCACCGGCCATCAGGTCACGCCGCGAGACGTTGGCGTCCGTTGGCACCATCAAGCGATCTCCGTCCATAGTTCCACCCCTCCACGCCCCGAAGTCGGTTCCGGGGCTTCCGGGCCCGGACCGTAGGGCGCCCTTGCCGCCGTCGTCCATCACATTCCGGCGAGAGTTGCCGTCGTGGTGGTTTCCGTGCGGTTACGTATCCCTAGCCAAGACACAGGGGGAGGACGCGCCTTGCTCCGATCAAATTGCCAAATCGTCGCCGGCATGCTTGAGGCAGCCCATGATCCGCCCGGCCATTGCCACTGACATGGCGCGCATCTTCGAGATCCGGTTCGCCGTCAAGGAGAACCGGCTCAGCGATCCCGGCCGCGTGACGCCGGCCGATGTCCAGCGCTGCCTCGACAACGGCGAGATGTGGGTCTGGGAGGCCGACGGCAGCATCAAGGGGTTTTCGGCCACCGACACCCGCGACGGCTCGGTCTGGGCACTGTTCATCGACCCGGCCTTTGAAGGCCAGGGCATCGGCCAGGCGCTGCTGGCGCGGGCCTGCGAACGACTGCACGACGCGGGCTACCAGGTCGTGTTCCTGACCACAGGGCAAGGCACACGCGCCGAGCGCTTCTACCGACGCAACGGCTGGACCGCGCAGGGCCTCAATGCCAAAGGCGAGGTGATCTTTCGCAAGGGTGCCATCAGCGCATAGCCGACCGGCCTATCCTTGATGCATCGCCAACGCTCGTGGCGCTTGACGGCTATCGTCCACAGGGCGAATGCTTCCCGGGCAGCCGAATTCAGCCGCCACAGGAGCCAGCCATGAGCCCGGTCGCCGCCGTCAAGTCGTCGCCTTCCGTCCGAGACCAGGTGAGTCGCGAGGAATGGGACGTGCGCACCGATCTTGCCGCGCTCTACCGCGTCGTGGCGCATTACAACTGGACCGACCTGATCTTCACCCATATCTCCGCCCGCGTGCCGGGGCCCGAGGACCATTTTCTGATCAACCCCTACGGCATGATGTTCCACGAGATCACGGCCTCATCGCTGCTCAAGGTCGACCACGAGGGTAACATCCTGCTGCCTTCGCCCTACCCCTTCAACCGGGCGGGATTCGTGATCCATGGGGCCGTGCATATGGGCCGGCCCGACGTGCAATGCGTCATCCATTTGCACACCAAGGACGGCGTCGCGGTGGCGGCGCAGAAGGACGGGCTGCTGCCGCTGTCGCAGCACGCCATGTTCTGCCTGCCGTTCCTCGCCTACCACGACTACGAGGGTGTCGCGCTGAACATGGACGAGCGCCACCGGTTGATCGCCAACCTCGGCGACAAAAAGGTGATGCTGCTGCGCAACCATGGCACCTTGGCGGCCGGCACCACGATCGCCGACGCCTGGATGAGCATCCATAACCTGGAGCGCGCCTGCACCATCCAGATCGCCGCCATGGCCGGCGGCGCGGCGCGGCTGAACATGCCGAGCCAGGCCGCGATCGACACGGTGCGCGAGCAGGTCACGCGCCGTAACGTGATCGACCGCGACGCCGAGATGAACGTGCTCGGCTGGAACGCCATGCTGCGGATGATGGACGCCAAGGACCCGAGCTATCGGAACTAGCCTGCGCCTTGTCCGGACAAAGCCGGACATTTTCCGGTAGCCTCTCAACCCGTCGTCCCGACCAAGGCCCGAATGGCCGCGTGGAGGGACCTTGGGTCGACGACACCGAGTTCTGCTATTGATGCAAGGTCCCTCGACTACGCTGCGCGTCGCGCGGCTTCGCTCGGGACGACGGGAAAA
>DATFGV010000331.1:0-14943 GCA_035249115.1 Vineibacter sp. | reverse complement strand
CGCGTGCTGCCAAGCGGCTCAACCTCACGCCTTCAGCTGTCAGTCATGGGCTGGCCCGGCTTCGTCGCCTGCTGAATGATGCGCTGTTCCTGAGAAGCTCAAAGGGCATCTCGCCAACAGACCGGGCGCTGCAGCTGAGGGAACCGGTGACGGAGATTCTCGCCCGCGTCGACACCGTGATCTCCGCCGCCGTGCCTTTCGATCCTCGCACGACCCGCCGCCGGTTCACGATCGGCGCGCCGGATGCGCTATGGGCGGTCTTTCTCGTGCGCCTCATGGATCAATTGAGCGAGGAGGCGCCGGGAATCGACATCCGTTCGCGCCAGCTCATGCCACGGCGCGAAGGTCAACCGACGGATCAGGCATGGCCGCTCGTGCTGGCGGAACTGGACTCGCACGTTCTCGATATCGCCATCATGCCCGCCGGCACGCTGCCACCGCGCTACGTCCAGCGGCCCGTGTTTCGAGAGGACTTCGTGATCGCGATGCGCAGGAAACACGCCTTCGGTCGCAACCCCAGTCTCGAGAACTACTGCGCGATGCGCCACCTGCTGGTGTCGCTGATTGGCGATGATCGCGGCATGGTCGACGAGGCGCTCGCGAAGGAAGGCCTCTCGCGGCGCGTCGTGCTGACGGTTCCCAACTTCATGATGGCTTTGGCGACGGTCGCCGAATCGGACATGATCGCGACCTTGCCGAGGACGTTGGTGCAGCGTCATGCAAAGCGATTCGGCCTTCAGCTCTGCGAGATTCCTCTTCGCTCGCTACGCCGACCGGACGACATCGGTGTGGTTTCGACGAAGGCTGCCATGGCCGACGCCGGTGTTGCCTGGCTGTTCGACAGGGTAGCCCACGGCCTGAGAGGCTGACTCACCTATCTCCCTCACTGCGTGAGGGAGGATATAGTTGGTTCACTCTGTTAGCGCCCTCACACTGCGCAGGCACCATCGACGCAGTCGGGGTCGCCGGATGCCGCGGCGCCGTCGATCGAGCGCAGCACCGGGTTGCTCATGTGGCCCCAGCCCGGGATGAAGGCCGAGAAACGTCCGGCCTCGCCGCCGGCGACGAACAGATGGATGTTGTCGGCACTCGGCACCACGGGGATGCGCGACTCGAGGTCGCGTTTGTACCAGGCTGGCAGGTTTCGGTTGTAGACCTTGCCATAACGATGATCGAAGGCGATGTCGCCAAAACGGATGCGGGCGTAGGTCCACAGGTACATGCGCACGTCGTGCCGCTTCCAGCCGTGCTGGGCGATGGTGCGGGCGTGCTCCGGCCCCAGTACCACGCCGCAATGTCCGGCGCTGACGGCGTTGTTGTGGGCGAAGGTGCTCATCGCCGAGCAGATGCTGTCGAGGATGCCCTCGGGATCGTTGGCGACGTGGTTGGTGACGCTGTGCGGCGGTTCGGCGGCCAGCACGAACACCGTCGAGTCCTCGGCCTTGTAGCCGCGCTCGACGTGATACGGCGCCAGCGGGCTCGCCTCCTCGTTCTCGGCGATGCAGTAGGTGTACTTGCCGGGATGGCCAAGCGTGCTCTTGTCGAGGTCGCCCGGCCAGCCGCCGCCGACGTTCAGCAGGATCAGCCTTATGGCGCGGCCGATCGTGGCGTTGGCCCGGTTGCCCGAGCCGAACACGTTGCAACCGGCGTTCATGCCGATGGTGTTGCGGATCGGGCCGTTCACCACCAGCAAGGGGCTCGCCATGTGGGTGGTGGCCTGCACGCCGTTGAGGTTGAAGGCGGTGTCGGTCAGCGCCCGCATCGCCGCGCGCACCACCGGCGCGTAGTCCGGCCGGCAGCCGGCCATCACCATGTTGATCGCCAGCACCTCGCGCGTCAGGTTGCCCCAGCGCGGCGGCACGCGGCATTCGACGAGGTCGGGCTCGCCGCCCAGCGCCTCGACCGTGGCCGCGACCTTGGCCGGGGTCGGCGGCACCACGGGCAGGCCATCGCTGAAGCCGTTGGTGTAGTACCACTCGACGAGGTCGGTGCCGGGCGATGCCGTCGGTCGGGACGGAGCATCGGAAGTGCGCGGCGCGGCGATTGCTGTCTGGGCCATGGTCGCTCGTCAGCTGAGAAGGCCCGCATGTCATCACGCCTGCGGCACGCCGATCAAGCCGCGTGTACGCTGCACAGATGGCCTTAGCGCTCACCGCGAGCGTATCAGGACAATCGAACCCTGGCCCCGCCGCGCCATCCGCGACACGCTGCCCCGGCTGACTTAGGTCGATGGGGAACGCATGAAGGCCTACGAGTTCGTCACCGTCGACGTCTTCACCGACCGACGGTTCGGCGGCAATCCGCTGGCGGTATTCCCCGACGCGCGCGGCCTGTCGGACGCCGAAATGCAAGCACTGGCCGCCGAGTTCAACCTCAGCGAAACCACCTTCGTGCTGCCGCCTGACGACCCGGCGCACACCGCGCGGGTGCGTATCTTCGCGCGTACTTACGAAATGCCGTTCGCTGGCCATCCCAACGTCGGCACCGGCTACGTGCTGGCGCAGCTCGGCCGCGACCGCGACGGTGTTTTGCGATTCGAAGAGATGGCCGGCCTGGTCGAGGTCAACGTCGCGCGCGACTCGTCCGGCGCGGTGCGCGGCGCCACCATCGCCGCGCCGCAGCCACTATCGCTGGGTGCCAGCGTATCACCGCAGGATGTCGCCAGCGCGGTGGGCCTGGATGCGGCGGATGTTGTCACGTCGGGGCATCCGCCGATGACCGCCTCGACCGGCAATCCCTTTGTCTTCGCCGAAGTCACCAGCGCGAAGCTGTCCGGTGCAACGCCGGACCTCGCCGCCTTCCGCGATGTGCTGGCGCGCCAGCCGGCCTTGGGCGGCCGCTTCTCGCTCTACCTCTATGCCCGCGCTGGCGCGATGATCCGCGCACGGATGTTCGCGCCGGTCGGCGGCACCTGGGAGGATGCGGCCACCGGCAGTGCCGCCACGACGCTGGCGGCGCTCCTGCTGTCGCTGACGTCGGATGCGAGTGCCGCGATTGACATCGTCCAGGGCGTTGAGATGGGCCGGCCAAGCCTGCTGCGCGCCACGGCACGCCGGGCCGGCGACGGCATCCGCGCCACGGTGGGCGGCGACTGCGTGCCGGTTCTGCGCGGCGAGGCGTCGGTCTAGCGCTGGGGGCGCGTCACTCCAGTGACGCGTCATTCATCGTGAACGGCAAAGACGCGCGACAGGAGTCGCGCGCCCCCAGCGTTTGTCGTTGGTCCACCCTTAGGCAGCAGCCTATCCTTCCACCTGGCGAAGAATTTGCCCATGATCGCGCAACGCAAGAGGTGGACCATGCGGATCGGATTTATCGGATTAGGCACCATGGGCACGCACATGGCCCGGCACCTGCAGGAGGCCGGCCACACGCTGGTGGTGCACGACGCACGGCGGGCGGCGGCGGAACCGCACGTCGCGGCCGGTGCGCAATGGGCCGACACGCCGCGCGCAGTCGCTGCCGCTTGCGAGATCATGTTCACGTCGCTGCCCGGCCCGCCCGAAGTCGAGACGGTGGCGCTGGGCAAGGATGGGCTGATCGAAGGTACGCGCAAGGACGCGGTCTATCTCGATCTCTCGACCAACAGCCGTGCCACGGTACGCAAGATCCACGCCGCCTTCGCCGAGAAGGGCGCGCACATGCTCGACGCGCCGGTCAGCGGCGGGCCGCGCGGCGCCGCGACGCGCAAGTTGGCGCTGTGGGTCGGCGGCGAGCGCGCCATTTACGATCGCTGCAAGCCGGTGCTCGACGCGATCGGCGACCAGGCGCGCTACATCGGCCCGATCGGCCAGGCGACCGTCGCCAAACTGGTGCACAACGTCACGGGCTACGCCATCTCGGTGGCGCTGGCCGAGGCGTTCACTATGGGCGTCAAGGCCGGCGTCGATCCGTTGACCTTGTTCGAGGCGGTGCGTGCCGGTGCCATCGGGCGGCGGCGTACCTACGACTACCTGGTCGACCAGTTCCTTCCCGGCAGCTACGACCCGCCGGCGTTTGCGCTGCGCCTGGCGCACAAAGACGTGTCGCTGGCCGCGGGGCTCGGCCGTGAGGTCGGCGTGCCGATGCGGCTGAGCAACCTGACCCTGGAAGACATGACCGAGGCGCTGGGGCGCGGCTGGGCCGATCGCGATTCGCGGGTGGTGATGAAACTGCAGCAGGAACGCGCCGGCGTCGACTTCGCCGTCGACCGCGACAAGCTCGCACAGTCGCTGAAGTCGTCGTAAAGCGCCGGCATTGGCATACACCGTCGCCGTCGTGAGCGCTGCGAAGGACGATGAGACGGCGGCCGATGGCCCCTCTAGACCGCTATCACCCGCCCGACAGGGCGCCGACGATGTAGAGCTTGTCGCCCTCGCCGAGCTTGATCGCGATGTCTCGTGTGTCGGCGCCGTTGACGAAGAAGCGTACGTGACGGCGCAATCGGTCCTGCTCGTCGACCAGCCGAAAACGGATGCCGGGATAGCGCCGGTCGAGATCGTCGAGCACCTCGCCCAGCGTCGCGCCACTGGCGCGCACCGTGCGGGCGCCGCGCGTGTAGCTGTGCAGCAGCGCCGCCATACGCACCTCGACCTCGCTCATAGCACCGCCGCTTCGACGGCATAGATTTCCGGCAGGTGCGGCACGATACAGCTCCAGTGCCCACCCTCGTCGGTGCTGGCCCACAGCGCGCCGGCCGTAGTGCCGAAGTAGAGGCCGACCGGATCAAACGAGTCGGCGCAAAACGCCTGGCGCTTGACGGTGAACCAGGCCTGCGCCCGGGGCAGGCCACGGTCCTGCCGCTTCCAGCGTGCGCCGGCATCGTGCGTGACGTACACTGCGGGCTTGCCACCGGGGCTGACCCGCGGCCAGACGTCGGAGCCGTCCATCGGGAACACCCAGGCGGTGTCGGGATCGCGCGGGTGCAGCACGATCGGGAAGCCGATATCGCCGACGTCTTTGGGCATGTTGTCGCCGATCCGCACCCAGGTCTCGTCCGGCAGGTCCAGCCGGTAGATGCCGCAGTGGTTCTGCTGGTACAGCCGGTCGGGTCGCATCGGGTGCAGCGCCATGCAATGCGGATCCTGGCCGTACTCGGGATAGGGATCAGGGAAGAAGTCGGCGCGCGAGCCGCGGTTCAGCGGCCGCCAGTTCGCACCCTTGTCGTCGCTGGTGAAGACGCCGCCGCCCGAGAGACCGAGAAACATGCGGCGCGCATCGCGTGGATCGACCAGGATCGAGTGCAGGTTCGGCCCGTCAGGCGTGCCGTCCTGCTCGCCGCCAGCCCATCGACCCCACATCGGATGGTCGTTGAAGCCGGCCACACCGTCCCACGAACGCCCGCCATCCTCGCTGCGGAACAAGCCCTGCGGCGACGTACCGGCGTACCACACCCCGGGTTCGCCGGCGTGGCCTGGCGTCAGCCAGAAGACGTGATCGACGGCGCGCGGTTTGGCGCCTTCAGCCGCCTTCGGGAATTGCGGTGGCCGCGCCGCTTCGGCCCACGTCTTGCCGAGATCGTCGGAGCGGAACACCGTCGGCCCGAGATGGCCGGTCTTTGCCGCCGCCAGCAGGGTCCGGCCATCGCGCGGATCGAGCACCACGTGATGGATGATGTGGCCGAGGAAGTGCGGCCCGTCGATCCGGTAGCGGGCGCGGCCGGCGTCGCCCCGGATGATGAAGGCACCCTTGCGGGTCGCCACCAGCAGGGTGAGCCGTCCCCGGCTGGCCGGCGACGCCGTCTTGCGAGTCGTGGGCATGCGGTGATCCGAAGATGAGGGTCCTGACGGGGCTGAGCGTACCACGCCACCCTGAGGACGATAGCGCCGGCGGCGGACCGACAAGGCGGCTGGACTTTTTTTCAGCCGCTACCGCCTCAGGAGTGTCACAAGTCCTATCGTGCCACCTCCGCGGACTCCTCGCTCCCCGAGTCGGTGGAAACCACGCCAGTCGACACTTTGCGGCCCAGCAGGAACGCGGTCCGCATCGGCCCCTTGCCGCGCACCTCGACCAGGCCACGATCTTCCAGGTCAAATCGACCGGCAAGGCGTGCGGCCGTTTGCGGCGCGACGTGGATCCTGCCGGCCTCCCCGGTCGATTCCATGCGCGCCGCTGTGTTCACGGCGTCGCCCCAGACGTCGTAGAAGAACTTACTGGTGCCGACCACGCCGGCCACGACCGGACCGGAGGCGATGCCCAATCGCATCGACACCGGACGACCCTTGGGGTCGACCAGCCCCGCGAGTGAGTCGCGCATTTCGAGCGCGAGCCCGGCCAAGGCCTCGGCATGGTCCGGCCGGGCTTTCGGCGCGCCGCTGACCACCATGTAGGCGTCACCCGTGGTTTTGATCTTTTCCAGTCCGTGACGTTCGACCAGCGAATCGAGCCGGCTGAACACCGCGTCGAGGAAACGCACCAGGTCGTCGGGTGCCGTGTCCGTGGCGCGCGCCGTAAATCCCGCCATGTCGGCGAACAGGATCGACGCCTCGTCGTACCGGTCGGCGATTACCGCGCCGCGGCCTCCCTTCAACCGCGCTGCGACACTGGGCGGCAGGATGTTCGCCAACAGCGACTCGGACCGTTCGAACTCGCGCTCAGCCACCGCTTCAGCGCGGCCAATCTGACGCACGGCGTAGAATATGATCGCGAAGACCAGCGTGCCGCTGGCCACCGCCGCCGGCACGAAGCCGGTGACGAACAGCCTCCGGTCGGTCCACACCCCGGCATTGTGCGGCAGGAGCACGAGCACGGCGACGAGCAGCACGGCGGCGCCAACGCTGAAGACGACGGCGAGCCAGACCCGCTCGGTGCCGAAGAACAGGATGGCCAGCGCAGGCACCGTCAGGAAGTAGAGGTACATGCCAGTGCCGGTGCCGAGCAGCAGACTGAGATCAACGACCACGCCATAGCCGGCAACAAGAACGGCGATCGGCGCCGCCAAGGCTCCGAAGCGGTGCAGCAAGGGAATCGCCCCGAAGACCACGACGTGCGCCGCGGTGGCAACGGCGGGCTTCCACATGCCCGGTATCGGATCGAGGACGTGCCCGATCGAGAACGCCGCCGACAGCGCGGCGGCGATCCAGGCCGTGATGTTCACCGCCCGCAGCCGCCGCGCCACCTTCTCGGGATAGCCTGTCGTGCCGTAGTTGATGTCGGGGATCAGACGCACGCACTCCTCAATATCGAGCAGAATTGAACTCGGTGACGCATCGACAGCCGACGCTGAGGATTTACGGCGCCCGGGGCTGAGTTCGCGCAAGCGTCGATGCTGCTTTGCATCGCGCCCTTCGCGAGCCGTTATCCCTCGCGGGCTTCCCCGCCGTCTGCCGCCTTACGTCCGATCAAGAACGACGTCCGCATCATCCCTTTACCGCGGACCTCGATCGGGCCTCGATCTTCTAGGTCGTAGCGGCCGGCCAGCCGCACCCAAGTTGCCGGCGCAACGTGGATCCTGCCGGCCTTCCCGGTCGATTCCATGCGCGCCGCTGTGTTCACGGCGTCGCCCCAGACGTCGTAGAAGAACTTGCGGGTGCCGACAATACCGGCCACGACCGGGCCCGAGGCGATGCCGATTCGGACCGGAACGGCGCGCCCCCGCGCGTCGACCAAACCGACCAGCGCCGCCTGCATGTCCAATGCCAGGTCCGCCAGCGCCTCGGCGTGATCGGTACGTGCTTCGGGCACGCCGCTCACTACCATGTAGGCGTCGCCCGTGGTCTTGATCTTCTCCAGCCCGTGCCGCTCCACCAGGGCGTCGAGCCGGCTGTAGACTGTGTTGAGGAACAACACGAGTTCGTCTGGCGGCGTATCGCTGGCGCGGGCGGTGAAACCGGCCATGTCGGCGAACAGGATAGAGGCGTCGTCATAGCGGTCGGCGATCACGGCGTCGCGGCGCGTCTTGAGCCGCTCGGCAACCGGTGGCGGCAGGATGTTCACCAGCAACGACTCCGATCGCTCATACTCACGCTCCACCGTCGCCTCGGCGCTGGCAATTTGCCGCATGGCGTACTGTACGATCACGAACAGCAGGGCGGCGCTGGCGGCGGCCGTGGGGACGACGCCGGTGATGAAAAGCGCCCGGTCAGACTGCAGCCCGGTGTTGTGCGGTACCAGGGCCAGGAGTGCGAGCATCAACGCGACCGCGATAACGCTGAAGCCGCCGGCTAGAACGAGACGCTCGGTGCCGAGGAACAGGACGGCTAGCGCCGGCGCCATGAGGAAATATATGAACATCCCGTTGCCGATGCCGAACAGCAGGATGAGGACCGAGATCGCCACATAGGCGGTCGACAGCAGAGCCACGGGCGCCATCAACGGTCCGTAGCGGTGCAGCAGCGGGATGGCCGCAAAGGCCGGCGCGTATAGCGCATTGGCTGTGGCGGGTTTCCACATCCCCGGGGCCGGATCCAGGAACTGTCCGACCGCAAACACCACCGTCAGGGCGGCGACGGTCCAGGCCGCGATGTTCACCGCCCGCAGCCGCCTCGCCACCTTTTCGGGATAATCCGCCGTGCCATAGGCGATGTCGGGAATCAACCGCACAGGCCACGCCCGGATCCGGTTGGCCGCGCTGTCCACCGCCACGACGGTCGAAGGCGGTGAAAGTCGCCGAAGATGGGCAGCGAGCGATCTGTCACCCGCCGGCCGCCGGGGGATGCGGATCGGCCCAATCGTCGTCCGGTTCGGATGGCGGCGCATCGCGGCTTTCGGCGATGACTGCGTCGAGAGCCGCGATCGCCTGGCTGGTCTGGATCAGGCCGTCAAGGCTGGTGTCTTCAAGGCGGATGTCGGCGGCGGCGTACGCCTCGCGCCAGCGGCGCTCGACGAGGCGGGCACGCAACGCCCGCAGATGCGCCACGGTCAGTGGGGTGGTGTCCGGCATGGCCTTCTCCTCCCGGTTGGCGGCCTCGATCCTGACACCGGCGGCCGCGCCGCGCATTAGCCAAGTGGCTGCCTTGTCCGCGAGCCCGCGGCTTGCCACCGCTTCGGCCCGGCGCGAGGCTGTGCCTTTCAACCGGGGAGTCCCACCATGAAGCGCATCTCTGCCGCCGCGTTGGTGTTGTTCGCTTCTTTGTTCGTGTCACCGGCGACGTGGTCCGCCGAACCCGACGAAACCCCGCCGCGCACCTGCGGGCCGCTGCCGGAGCCACCGATTCGCGGCAAGGCCTGGGCGGTCGATGGCGGTGCCTTGTCGTTTGTCGCCAGCAGCGGCCGGCGTTTGTATGTGCGGCTATGGGGCATCGAGACGCCGCCGCTGCGCGATGCCACGACCCGCATCGAGCGCGTACCCGGAGTGCAGGCGCGCTTTGCGCTCGACGAGCGGTTGCGGCAGGCCGGCCGCGACGTCTCTTGTTCGCCTGTGGCGTGGGACCAGGCCTGCCGGCTGGTCGCGACTTGCGAGGCGGCGGGCAACGACCTTGGCATCCGGCTGCTGGTCGAAGGCTACGCCTTGCTGCGTACCCACCAGGCTGTTGGCAAGGATGCGCTCGACCTTGGCCGGCACTACGCCGAGTCGGAAGAGCGGGCCCGCGACCGGCGCAACGGGCTGTGGCTGAACTGGCTCGGACCGAAGATGCCGTAGCGCGACGTGCGGCGATTTGAGCGGCTCAGGCGTGCCGCGCCGGTGTCGTTTGAACTGCGCAGGAGGCGCTAGGCGATCTTGCCGGTAAGGACGGTGAACGGCAGCGGTCGTCCGTCGAGCGTATCGCATGGGCGCAGACCGACCGGTGGATTCTCCGTGTCGAGCTGCGCGAAACTATAGGAGCCCAACCGCAGCGCCGGCTTGTTGCCGTAGGCGCGACGCACGATGTCGACCCGCTGGTCCGGCTCGACGGTCAGCAACACGCGATGATCGTACCAATGGCTGCCTTTGCGCACCATGTAGCCGGTTTCAGGAAAGAACCTCTTTGACATGACCACGCTGCTCCAGTTGGTCCGCGTCGCTGCACCAAACATTCACGCTGTCTTGACGTTGATACGTCCTGTGCTCCGAGTTGTCGCGCGGTCAATGGTCCGTATCGAACAGGGCGCAATGTGTTGCAGGAAGCGGCGCGTCCACATGCATTCAGGCGCCAGTCGCCGCCGGCACAGGCGACAAGAGGCGTTTCAGGCAAGCTGCGATTTCTGTTGCCCGGAAAGGCTTGCTGACAAAATCGCAGCGACCCATCGCCGCCTCGACGGCGAACCTCGGATCGCTGGTCACGAAGGCGAACGGAACGCGCCGCGCCCGCAGCAACCGAGCCGCCGGATACGACGTATCACCGCCCCCGAGATTGACGTCGAGCAGTGCCGCGTTGATGTCGGCGTCGCCTGCCAGCTTGATGGCATCAGCGAGGTCGGCGGCCGGACCGATCACGGCGCAGCCCAACCGTTCGACCAAGGTCTTCAGATGCAGCCGGATCATCGGCTCGTCCTCGACCAGCAGAATCCGCGGTCGCGTCGCGGCCTGGGTCGCGGGATCGAAACTCTGGATGATATCCAAGGACGGCCAACCTCGTTACGGTCGCGCCTCCCCTGGTGCGACGAAAGTGATGGGCCGATCCATACGCCGCGCCTCCCGCAGACGCAGTTACCGAAGAATCGAATACGAACCCAACCCGGACGCCTGGCTCGGCAAATCGCCGCCAAGCGCTGAAAATTCGACTGAATCCGCTCCGCCAACGTTCCGCCCTTTGGGTCCAGTTCGGACTTCATGGACGCGCCAGGGGCAGCGCGGACCGGCATCGACCGTTCGCACGCCGGCTGCTAAAAATCGTTGGGACGAAGCGGCAGCCGGCGACGCGCCGGCCGCGAACACGATTTCCGGTGTTGGGTGCCACGAGGAGAGCCGACCCCTTGGCCTTGATCGAGCCATCGATCCCGGGTTTCCAAGCGCTGGACACCCACGCGCAACAGCGTCGGGCACCAGGCTGTCGCCGTCGCGCCCGCTACACGCCGCCGGAGTAGTCACGTGAACCGACGGGCGATACTCGCGATGCTGGCGGCGTTGCCGGTGCCGCCGGTGCAGGCGCAGGGCCGTGGGACCCTGCCGACGGTTGGCTGGCTGGTGCCCGGCCCCTCCTCGCTACCGGCGATCAGCACACTGGAGGCGGTCGACGAGGGCATGCGTCGTAACGGCTTCATCGACGGCGGCAACGTCCGGGTCGTGCCGCGCTATGCGGCCAATGTTCCGGCGCGCATCCCCGGTCTGGCGCGCGAGCTGGCCGGGCTGGGCAGCCGAGTGATTGTCACCGTCGGCACCACCGCCGTAGCGGCGATCAGCGCGACCTTGCCGCACATGCCGATCGTGTTGGCCGGCAGCATCGATCCGGTGGCGCATGGCTTCGCCCGCAGCCTGGAACGGCCCGGCGGACGCATCACCGGCATCGTCGTGCCGGGCGCCAGCTTTGTCGCGCGCGAGATCGCGGTGCTGCGAGAGGCAGTGCCAGCGGCCGGGACCGTTGCGGTGTTTCTCAATGCCACCAGCGCGAGCAACGATCTGTTCCGGGGCTGGCTGCAGGCAGCGTCAACCTCTGCGAGCCTCAAGTTGCACCTGCGCGAGATTGCGACCGTCGCCGATATCGCGCCGGCCTATGCCTGGGCCGCGGCGCAGTCCGCCGATGCCGTGCTGGTGGTACCCGACATCCTGTTCAGCACGCATTGCGCGGTCATGGCTCGTTTGGCCACGACGCATCGGCTGCCCACCATCGGTGGCGACGTCACGCATGCCCGGGTCGGCGCCCTGGCCGGCGTCGGACCCGACTACGACGTGATCGTCCGCGACGTCTGGCGCTACATTGCCCGCATCGTGCGCGGCGCCGACCCGGCGACCCTGGCGATCGAGGAACGCCCGACCTTGCGGATCGTCGTCAACCGGCGCGCCGCCGAAGCGATGGGAATGACATTGCCGCCGACGCTGCTCGCCCGGGCCGACGAGGTTATCGAATGAGAGCCCTTGCTTTGCTCCTGTGTGTAGCGGGTGTGGCCGTGGCGCTGGCCACTGGCGCATCGGCGCAATCCGGGGACGACAAAAAGCGCCTGGCTGTTCTTGCGCTCACTGAAGCATCGGTCGAGCTCACGCGAAATGTGACGTTACCCGCCCTGGCCAAACTGGGATTCGAGTCCGGCCGCAATCTCGACGTTCGTGTCGAGTCCGGACCAGCCGACCGGATGCCGGCCTTGGTGCAGCGCCTGCTCGACGGCAAGCCCGATGCCATATTTGTCATCGGCAATGAAGCCGTCATCGCCGCGCATGCGGCAACGAAGACCGTACCGATCGTGTTCTTCGGCCCCGATCCCGTGCGTCTCGGAATCGTACCGAGCCTCGCCAAACCGAGCGGCAACGTCACCGGGATCGCCATCCTGTCGATCGAACTGAACGCCAAGCGCTTGGACTTGCTTCGTGAGGCCAAGCCGTCTGCCCGGCGCATCGCCGCGCTGATGCAGCGCAACCCGGCGGCGGCGCTTTACGAAGTCGAGATGCGTGATGTCGCGACGCGGGCCGGTTTGGAATTGCTGCCAGTTGTCGTCGATGGTCCGGCTGACTTCGTCGATGCCTTCGCCCGCATGCGGGCCGAGCGCGCCGAGGCGCTGGTGATCGCCTCCAACCCGCTCCTGTTCCAGAACGGCGCCGTGCTTGCCAGCCTGGCGAGCGCGGGCGGGCTGCCAACAATCTGCGAGTGGCCGGCGATGACGCAGGCCGGTTGCCTGTTGGGCTACGGTCCGCCGCTCAACGAGATTCGCGCTCACGTAGCTACGATCATTGCCCGGGTGCTGCGCGGCACCAAGCCGGCCGACCTGCCGATCGAACAGCCAACCCGCTTCGAGCTCAGCATCAACAGCAAGACGGCGAAGACGCTGGGCCTCGTGATTCCACCCGCCCTGCTGGCGCGCGCCGACGAGGTGATCGAATGAGGCGACGGGCCTTGCTCGTCACGATTCCCGCCCTGGCGGCGGCGCCGACTGCCCTTGCCCAGTCGCCGGGGCGCGTCCTGCGGGTGGGCTGGCTGACCCAAGTCATTAACAGCTATGTCGACTGGTTCCTACGCGGCATGCGCGAACTCGGCTACCGCGAGGACCAGACGTTTGTCCTGCTGCGCCGCGACGCCGACGGCCGCGAGGACCGGCTGGGTGCGATGGCCAGCGAACTCGCACGCGAAGGCGCAGGCATCATCGTGGCGGTCGGCGGCTCGGCGGCGCGTGAAGCGGCGATTGCCACGACATTGCCGATCGTCGCCATCCTTGGCGACCCCACCAGCTACCGCGTCGGTGCCAGCGTGGCGCGGCCCGCTGGCCGCGTTACCGGCGTCGCCACCGGCGGCGCCGACTACGCCGGCAAGTGGCTCGAATTGATCCACGAGATGGCACCGGCGACCGACCGCATCGGTGTGCTGCGCGACACACGGCCGATCACCACACATGAGATTCAACTTGCGGCGTTGAATCGCGCCGCGCCGGTGCTGCGCAAGACCCTGACGATGTTCGCGGCCGGCGACCCGGCGGACATCGAGGCCGCGTTCGCAGCCATGCGCCGGGACGGCATCGGCGCCGCCATCGTGATATCGTCGTCGGTGTTCCACGGTCTCAAGCGGCAGGTCGTCGACGCCGCGATGCGCAACCGCTTGGTCTGCGTTCACGAGCACCGCGACTTCACCGAGGCGGGGGGTCTCGCCTCCTATGGACCTGATTTCCGCGTCCTGTTCGCGCGAATGGCGTACTTTGTCGACCGCATCGCCAAGGGCGCCACGCCCGGCGACCTTCCGTTCGAACTGCCCAGCCGGTTCGAACTTGTGCTCAATCTGCGCACCGCCCGGGTCTTGGGCGTGACCCTGCCACCTGCCCTGCTCGCCCGTGCCGACGAGGTGATCGAATGAAGCGGCGGCGGGCCCTTCTCATGCTCGGCGCCCCGCTGGCCACGGCGGCGTTGCCGCGCGCCGGTCTGGGACAGCAGATGACAGTGATCGGCCGCCTGCATCCCGGATCGGGTACTGATCCGGCGATCCAGAACTCCTTCGAGGGGTTCCGCCTGGGCATGCGCGCGCTGGGCCACATGGAGGGCCGAACCTTCCGGATCGACCTGCGTTTCGCCGAGGGCGACCCGGCGCGTCTTTCAGCAATGGCTGCCGATCTCGTGCGCGACAAGGTAGACCTGATCGTGGCTGCGAGCACAATCGCCGTGAAGGCCGCTCGTGATGCGACCCGGATCATTCCCATCGTCATGGCGATGTCCGGTCCCGACCCGGTCGGCAACCAGCTGATCGCCAGCTTCGCGCGGCCGGGAGGCAACGTCACGGGTCTCCACGGGCAGACCGACGAACTCCCGACCAAGCAGCTCGAGCTGCTGCGCGAGGTCGTGCCAGGGCTCACCGATGTGCTGGTGCTCTACAATCCTCACAGTGCGATGGGGCCCGACCAAACCACGCTCGCCGCAGCTGCACCGTCGCTTGGCCTGCGGCTCCATCCTGTCGGCGTGACGCTGGTAGGGGACTTGGATCAGGCGTTCGCGCGGGCCGCCGTGTCAGGCACCTGGGGTGTGATCGCCCTAACCGATGCGGCGGTCATCGACCGGCTGCGCGCGCCGATCGCGGCCCTGGCGCTGAAGCATCGCCTGCCCAGCGTCCAGAGCTTCCGCGCCGGCGTCGAGGTCGGCGGGCTGATGTGCTACGGCATCGATCTCTACGACATGCACCGCCGCTCGGCGGTGTTCGTCGACAAGATCCTCAAGGGCGCCAAACCTGCCGACCTGCCGGTCGAGCAGCCGACCAAGTTCGAGATGGTGATCAACCTCAAGACGGCGCGGGCGCTGGGCATCACGCTGCCGCAATCCGTCCTGCAGCGCGCCGACGAGGTGATCGAATGAAGCGGCGGGCGCTGATTGCATGCCTGGGCGCCTCGTTCGCCGCGCCGCCGGGCGCGCGCGCCCAGCCGGCACCAAGGATGGTGATCGGCTGGCTATCAGTGGCGCGCCATCCCTTCATCGTGCCGTTCCGC
>DATFGV010000330.1:0-9703 GCA_035249115.1 Vineibacter sp. | reverse complement strand
TGATGGCACCCGCGGCGCACGAGGAGTCTGTCGCAGCGTGCGCAGACCATCAAGGGCGGCTGTTTCGATATCGCATAGTGATTTCGCGACGCGGGCAAGGTTGACTTACCGGCCGTCCTCGGCGCCTATCGTGAGGTCGGCGACGAAGGCGTTGTCTGTCCCGACCGCGTGCCGATCCCGGTGTTCCATCCTGTGCGCGAGCACATTCTCGCCGCTGCGCTCGGCGACACCAGGGGATTGGTCGTTCGCGTTACCGGGCACCCGCGTCCGCTTAAGCCGCACCTTGCGTCCATCGTTCTTAGAGGAAGACCTCATGTCGATCGCCATGACCCGTCGCCAGTTTGGTGCCTCTGCCGCCGCGCTGGCAGCGTCGGCCGCCGGGGGCGTGCCACCCGCCGCCGCCCAGGGCTATCCGAACAAGGCCATCACTGTCGTGGTTCCATTCCCGCCAGGCGGCACGACGGACGTTATCGGCCGCCTCGTCGCCCAGGAGATGTCGAAGTCGATGGGCCAACCCATCGTCGTCGACAACAAGGCAGGCGCCAACGGCAACATCGGCTCGGCGCAAGTCGCCAAGGCGACGCCCAATGGCTATACGCTGCTGGTCACCGGCGTCGGCTCCAACGCCGTGAACCACGGCCTCTATGCCCAGATGCCGTACGACTCGCGCAAGGACTTTGCGCACGTCACGCAGTTGACCAGCGGCCCCAACGTGCTGGTGGTGAACCCCGCCTTTCCGGCCAAGTCGTTCAAGGAACTGATCGCGCTCCTGAAGGCCAATCCCGGCAAGTACAACTACGCCAGCTCGGGTAACGGCGCGTCCGGCCACATGGCCATGGAGTTCCTGAAGATATCGGCCGAGGTCAAGGTCGAGCACATTCCCTACAAAGGCGGCGCGCCGGCGCTCAACGACGTGATCGCCGGCGAGGTGCCCATGATGTTCATCAACCAGGACATGCCTCTGCCGCACATGCGGACCGGCAAGCTGCGCGTCCTCGCCGTGGCCAGCCTCGAACGCAACCCGTCGTATCCCGACACGCCGACCATCGCCGAGTCGGGTTACCCGGGATTCGCCGCCGTCTCCTGGAATGGCCTGGCCGCTCCCGCCGGCACACCCAAGGAGATCATCGACAAACTGCACGCCGAGGCAGTGAAGGCGCTGAACTCACCCGCCATCAAGGACAAGCTGCTGGAGCAAGGCTTCGTGCCCGGCGGCATGAGTCCCGCGGACATGGCGGCCTTCGTCGGCGCCGAAATGGACAAGTGGGCCAAGGTCGCCAAGGCGTCCGGGGCCAAGATCGAATAATACCAACCGACCTTAGTGTTGATCGCTTCATGGTGAGCTTGTCGAACCATGAAGCGCCGTACGGTCGGCGAGAGCCTTCATGGTTCGCCCCTCGACAAGCTCGGGGTGAAGCGGCTCGCCATGAAGGAACATCGCGCCTTTGATTATTCCGGTTTGATGCCGGCTCCGGCCGTCACCTTGCCCCATTTTTCGATCTCGGTAGCGATGACGGCGGCGAATGCCTCCGGTGTGCCGCCTTGAATCTCGATACCGGCGGCGATCATCCGGGCCCTGGCATCCTCGGCCTTCAGCGCGGCGTTGATGGCGGCGTTGAGCTTGGCAACGATCTCCTTGGGTGTGCCGGCCGGTGCGAGAATGCCACCCCAGGTACTGGCGTCGTAACCCTTCAAGGCCGCTTCGGAAATCGTCGGCAAGTCGGGAAACACGCTCGAGCGCTGCGTCGTCGTCACGGCCAGGCCGCGGACGGCGCCCGATTTGACATGTGCCTGGATGGCGCTGACCGTATCGAAGATCATTTTCGTGCGGCCGCCGATCAGGTCGGGATGCGCCGCCGAGCTGCCCTTGTAGGGCACGTGCAGCATCTTGGTGCCGCTCATGCTCATGAACAGCTCAGCCGCCATGTGCAGCGAGCTGCCGGGGCCGCTCGAGGCGTAGTTGACCGTGTCGGGATTGGCCTTGATCCAGGTGATCAGCTCGTTGACCGAATTCGCCGGAACCGACGGGTGCACCGCCAGCAGCAGCGGCACGACGTGGGTGTAGACGATTGGCTCGAAATCCTTCACCGGGTCGAACGGCATCGTCTTGAACAGGAACTTGTTGGTGGCGTGGCTCGAGGCAATGATGACCAAGGTGTAACCATCGGGCGCGCTCTTGGCGACGTAGTCGGTGCCGAGGTTGTTCGAGGCACCGGGCTTGTTGTCGACGACCACGGGCTGGCCGAGCGAGGCCTGCAGCTTGTCGCCGACGACCCGCGCGATCAGGTCGATCGCGCCGCCGGGAGGCGCCGGCACGACGATCTTGATCGGCTTTGCCGGGTAGCTTTGCGCAAGCGCATCGGCGGCGGCCAGGCCAAAGGTCAGAATCAGCGCCGCGTGTCGCAAGGTGTTTCGAAGTCGCATGGCGTTCCTCCTCGTTGGGGCATTCTCGGGATGCGCAGCCGCGTGGGCATTTCGCATCAGCGTATCGGGCATTGGCGGCGGCAATCACTGCACCGGCCGGCTTTGCGGCAGACGATCGCGCTTGGGATAGACCGGCGGCGCCAGCTGATCGGCGGTCCGGCCGGCCCAGTCGCGCTGCGGCACTGTCGCCAGTCGCCGCCTCTGGCCATCGTTCATCTCCGTCACGGCCGCCTCGACATCGATGGTCAGCACCTTGCCGTCGCGCACGACCTGTGTGCCATCGACATAGACATGGCGTACGGCGCGGTCGCCGGCCGAGTAGATCAGGCTGCGCACCGGTTCGAGCGGTGGCTGCATGTAGGGATGTGACAGGTCGACCAGCGAGAAGTCAGCCTTGCATCCCGGCAGCAGTCGGCCGAGGTCGGGACGCCGCAGGATCGCAGCGCCGCCGACCGTTGCCGCCTCCAGGGCGTGGCGGGTCAGGCCCTGCTTGTAGTTGCCGGTGAGGATGCGGGCGGCGTAGCAGGCCAGCCGCATCTCGTCGATCATGTTGTGCGGGAAGGTGTCGGTGCCCAGCCCAACCGGAATGCCGGCGTCCATGTAGCGGCCGATGGTGTTGAGCGCGATGCCGCGGCGCGCGAAGACGGTGGGGCAGTGCGCCACCGCCGTCCCCGACGCACGCAGGCGGCCGAAATCGTCGCTGTGTGGCCAGTGCAGCTGCGGATGATCGCTCAGGAAGATGCCGTGGCCGATGATCAGGTCGGGGCCCAGCACGCCGATCTGGTCGAGCCATTCGACCGGTGTCTTGCCGTGCCGGCGCACCATTTCGTTGAACTCGACGATCGCCTGGCCGGCGTGGGTCTGCATCGGGATGCCGCGGCGGCGGGCCTCGGCCAAGCTATCCTTGAACAGGCCTTCGGTGCAGGTGTCGATCTGCGCCGGGCCGACCATGCCGGACAGGCGGCCGCTGGGATGCTGCGCGGCGCGGTCGATGGTTTGCAGGGCGGCGGCGAACGCCGTCTCGCCCGCCTTTTCGTCCCAGGCGTACTCCACCGCATGGCCGTTCTTGGTGTACCAGTAACCGGAGCGGTACATCGGGCAGACGACGGCGCGGATGCCGGTCGACGCCAGATCATCGAGCCAGCCCTCGCGATTGATCGACAGGTCGGTGATGGTGGTCACACCGCTCTTGAGCAGCTCAGCGAGAGCAAACCGCGACGACGCGCCGGCGGCATCGGCCTCCATGCCGAATACCGGCAGGAACTCATAGAGCGAGCTCTGACCCAGGCGTTCGCTGCCGACCTCTTCGGTCAGTCCCTTGTTGCCGGGTTCTGAGAAGGGGTGACTGTGGATGTTGACCAGGCCCGGCATCGCCATCAGGCCGCGGCCGTCGAGCACCGTGTCGGCGGGCTGCGCATAACCGGGACCGACATGGACGATCTCGTTGCCCCGGAACACCAGGTCGGCGTTTTCGAGGTAGACGTGGTGCCGCTCCGACTCGTCCCAGGCGACGATCACGTCGAGGTTGCGGATGCAGGTGGTCGTGTCGGTCATGGTTCCGGCCGCGGTCGTGACGGTGCAACGTGCAGCCTAGCGTCGCGCGAGCTCCGGCGCATCCCATTCCGTCGCTGGCTGCTGCCATATGGCAATTGTCATCCTGAGCGAAGCGAAGGATCTATTGAGCTGTCGTCACGCACGGACGCCACGCTGGCGCACATGCGTCATGGAAAGTTTCGTGCGAACCAAAAAGTTCAATAGATCCTTCGCTGCGCTCAGGATGACAGAGACAACGTAGGATTTCCTCGCTTGCCGTACCGTCGAGAGGCGGAGAACAGCGCCGGTGCGGCTTTGCGCTGACGATGCGGGATGGCATGATCTGCGCCTCACGGAGGAGCACAAGATGTCCGCCACGCGCCTCGATGAAACCGCCAAAGGCGTGTTCATTATCGCCGCCACACCGTTCACGGACGCGGGTGCGCTCGACCTTGAGAGCGTCGACAGCATGACCGATTTCTACATCGGCTGCGGCGTGCACGGCTTCACCTTGCTGGGCATGATGGGCGAGGCGCACAAGCTGTCAGCCGACGAGTCCCTGGCCGTGGTCCGGCGCGTCATCGCCCGCGCCGGCGGCAGACAGGTGATCGTCGGCGTGAGCCATGCGGGGATCGACAATCTGCGGCGCCTGTCGCACGACGTGATGAACGCCGGCGCCGGTGGCGTGATGGTGGCGCCGACGCCCGGGCTGAAGGGCGACGACGGCCTGTACACTTACTACGCCCAGGTGTTCGCGGCGCTGGGTCCGGACGTGCCCGTCGTCTACCAGGACTACCCGCAATCGACCTCGGTCTTCCTGCCGGTGCCGGTGTTCAACCGGCTGGTCGACGACTTCCCGCAGCTGGTCATGCTCAAGCACGAGGATTGCCCGGGACTGAGTAAGATCACCCGCGTCCGCGAGTACGAGAAGCGCCCGGGCCGGCGTCGCGTGTCGATCCTGGTCGGCAATGGCGGGCTCTACTACGTTCAGGAGCTGCGGCGCGGCGCCGACGGCGCCATGACCGGTTTCGCCTGGCCCGAGATGCTGGTGCAGGTGCATGCCCTGTTCGCCGCCGGCAAGGTCGAGGAGGCGGAAGACCTGTTCGACATGTACCTGCCGCTGGTGCGCCACGAGCAGCAGCCCGGGCTCGGGCTGGCGCTGCGCAAGGAGGTGCTGCGCCGGCGCGGCGCCATCCGCAGCGCCCGGCAGCGGTCGCCGGGTTCGTCGCTCGGTCCGACCGACGTGGCCGAGCTCGACAGCCTGATCCGTCGCCTCGAGCGCCGGTTGACGGCAGCCGGCCGGTCGGCGCCTCTGGCGGCGGAATGAAAAACGGAGACTGGACAGAGGTCCCCTTCCTCCCCACGCGCCAGCGTGGGGAGGTGCCCCGAAGGGGCGGAGGGGAGCCAACGTAGTGCTTCTATCGGTCGCACCACGAGCGGTCCCCCTCCGGCCTTCGGCCACGTCCCCCACTTCGTGGGGGAGAGAATTGTCCACGATGCCACTGTCGTGGTTGTTCCTGGAGCAACGCCATGCCCGCTTTCGACCTGGTCATCCGCAATGCGCGCATCGTCACCGCCGACACGGCAAGCGAAGGCGATATCGCGGTCAAAGGTAACAGTATCGCGGCGGTGGGCCAGGTCACGGGCGACGGCGCGCGCGAGATCGATGCTGCCGGCAAGTTCGTGCTGCCCGGCGGCGTCGACAGCCATGTGCACGTCGAGCAGCGATCCGGCATGGGCATCATGTGCGCCGACGACTTTTACAGCGGTACCGTGTCGGCGGCGTTTGGCGGCACCACGACCATCATTCCCTTTGCCGCACAGCACCGCGGCATGTCGCTGCGCACGGTGGTGCAGGACTATCACGCCTGTGCCACGCCCAAGGCCGTCATCGACTACGCCTTCCACCTGATCATCTCCGACCCGACCGAGCAGGTGCTGGGCCAGGAGCTGCCGGCACTGATCCGCGACGGTTACACCTCGTTCAAGATCTACATGACCTACGAGGCGCTGCGGGTCAGCGACTACCAGATGCTCGACATCCTGGCGTTGGCGCGCCGCGAGGGTGCGCTGGTGATGGTGCACGCCGAAAACCACGACATGATCCAGTGGCTGGCGCACCATCTGGTCGAGCAGGGCCATGTCGCGCCGCGCTACCACGCCATCGCCCATGCCCGGGTCGCCGAGGCCGAAGCGACCAATCGCGCCATTTCACTCGCCCGGCTGGTCGACGCCCCGATGCTGATCGTGCACATGTCGGAGATCGAGGCGATCGACACGGTGCGCCAGGCGCGCGCCAAGGGGCTGAAGATCTTTGCCGAGACCTGTCCGCAATATATTGCGCTGACGGCCGACGACCTCGACAAGCCCGACGTGCAGGGCGCCATGTGGTGCTGCAGCCCGCCGCCGCGCGATTCGGCGGCCCAGGAGGCGGTGTGGGCGGCGTTGAAGGACGGCACGTTCGACGTCTTTTCGTCGGACCACGCGCCCTACCAGTTCAACGAGGGCGGCAAGATCCCGAGGGGCCTGAAGACCACGTTCAAGGAGATGGCCAACGGCGTGCCCGGCCTCGAGCTTCGCCTGCCGCTGCTGTTCTCCGAAGGTGTGCAGCAGGGCCGCATCGACCTGCACCGCTTCGTGGCGCTGGCCTCGACCAACCACGCCAAGCTCTACGGCCTCTACCCGCGCAAGGGCACGATCGCGGTCGGCAGCGACGCCGACCTGGCGATTTGGGACCCGGATCGCCGGATCACCGTGCGTTGGCCCGACCTGCACGACAACGTCGGCTACAGTCCCTACGAAGGCCGCGAGATCAGCGGCTGGCCGGTGACGGTGATCAGCCGCGGTCGCGTGGTGGTCGAGAACGGCAAGCTCAACGCCGACAGGGGCAGCGGCCAGTTCCTGCGCTGCGAGCAGCCTGACGCCTCGCGGCCGCTCGGCCGGCCGGCGCCGGAGATGGTGAAGATGGCCGGCTTCGGGGCGCAGCCGCTGTTCTGAGAATGACAAACTTTAGCATAGTTTGTTATCTTGGTGCGCCCATTGGAGCGGACCATGAACATTTCGCTGACCCCGCAGCTTGAGAGCTTCGTCAAGGCCAAGGTGAGGTCGGGCGAATACAACAACGCCAGCGAGGTGATCCGCGAGGCGCTGCGAATGCTTCGGGAACGCGACGCAGAGCAGAAGGCGCGGCTGAAGGCGCTCATGCGCGAAGGTGAGGGGAGCGGCGCACCAGTGGCCTGGGACCCCATGCTGATCAAGGGCGAAACGGCGCGCCGGGCCGGCCTTGCCGAACGGCCGGCGACCTATCAGCAAGATCCCCTGGAGGGTAGGACGCGGGCATCACTGCCATTGACCAAAGCGCAGCAGCGGCGCGCGGCGGTCGAAGAACGCAAGCTGGTGCGGCTGCGCGCCGCCATTCAGGCGGGAATCGACAGCCCCGACGATCCCGATTTCAGCTTCGACAAGCTTCGGGCGTCGCTCGCGCGACCTAGACGCCGCCGGTCCTAACAATGCCTGTCGTGCGCGTCGCCGGGCGCGCGTCAGGCGATATAGAGCGAGCCAAGCGTCGAAGCGCTCGAACCTGGGGTAAGACACATGCGCGCCGGTACATTGACGCTATGGAAGCACGAATTGTGTACCTTGCGCGCAACAGTCATCATGGTGCGCCGCGGGACGAGCTGTATCCCGGATTGCGTTCATTTCCGCAGGGTGCACATGTGATCTTCTATCTGACCATGGAGGACGGCATCCGCGTCGTCCGTGTCTTGCACCGGCGCATGAATGCGGCCCGTCAGTTCGGCGTGCCATCGCCGGCGCGGTCCCGGCGCAAACGGGAGAGAGGAGACACGATCCGATGAGTCGCCGCCTGAAAGTCGCCGCCGCCCAGATGGGGCCGATCCACTTGGCCGACAGCAAGGCCTCGGCGGTCAAGCGCATGATCGCCATGCTGCGACAGGCAGCCGATTCGGGTTGCCGCTTCGTCGTGTTTCCTGAGCTGGCGCTGACCACGTTCTTTCCGCGCTGGTGGATGACCGAGCAGGCCGAGATCGACCGCTTCTTCGAGGCGCAGATGCCGAGCCCGGAGACCCTGCCGCTGTTCGAGCTGGCGCGCGAACGCAAGATCGGCTTCTACCTCGGCTACGCCGAGCTGACCGAGGAGGAGGGAAGGACGCGACGCTTCAACACCTCGATCCTGGTGGCGCCCGACGGCCGCATTGTCGGCAAGTACCGCAAGGTGCACCTGCCGGGCCACAGCGACCACCTGCCCGAGGCGCCGTTCCAGCACCTGGAAAAGCGCTATTTCGAGGTCGGCAATCTCGGCTTCAACGTCTGGCGCATGTTCGACGAGGACGTCGTGATGGGCCAGTGCATCTGCAACGACCGGCGCTGGCCCGAGACCTTCCGGGTCATGGGCCTTCAGGGAGTCGAGATGGTGGCGCTCGGCTACAACACACCCACCGACAACATCTACTTCCACGAACCGCCCTACCGGCGCGTGTTCCATCACCTGCTGTCGGTTCAGGCCAACGCCTATCAGAACGGCACCTGGATCGTCGCGACCGCCAAGGCCGGCAAGGAGGACGGCTTCGGCATGTACGGCGCCTCGGTGATCGTCGCGCCAACCGGCGAGATCGCCGCCCAGGCGATGAGCGAGGACGACGAAGTGATCATGTTCGATTGCGACTTGTCGCTCGGCGAGAGCATCCGCCAGAACGTCTTCAACTTCGCCAAGCACCGCCGGCCAGAACACTACAAGCTGATCACCGAGCGGGTCGGCGCCGTACCGCCGCCTGCGACGCGGAAATAGGCGCCTGCTGGGGGCGCGTCGCTCCAGCGACGCGTCTGTGCTCTGCACAGATTTGGCTCTTCGAGCCATCGCGCCACTGGAGTGGCGCGCCCCCGGCGTTATAGTCGCCCGGCCGTTTTCCTGCCCTGACCGGAGCCCCATGCAATACGCCGCCGCCGACATCACGCCGCATGAACGCTACAAGCTGCTGATCTCCTTTGTGCTACCGCGTCCCATCGCATGGGTGACCACGGCCGGACCGACCGGCGTGGTGAACGCGGCGCCCTTCAGCTTCTTCAACGTCTTCGCCGAGGACCCGCCACTGGTCATGTTCGCGATCAACAAGCGGCCTGACGGGCGGATCAAGGACACCTGGACGAACATCGAACGCACCGGCGAGTTCGTGGTCAACCTCACCGATGAGCCGCTGGCCGAGAAAATGCACCAGTCCAGCGGTGATTTTCCGCCCGAGATCGGCGAGCCGAACTACCTGGGCCTGAGCCTCGCGCCGTCACGCGACGTGAAACCGCCGCGCCTCGCGCAGGCGCCCTGGGCGCTGGAATGCCGCACCTGGCAAGTCATCAACGTCAAGGACGACCGCCAGCTGGTGATCGGCGAGGGCCTGCGCTTCCACGTCCGCGACGATTTGTGGGACCCGCAGGCGATGCGGGTCTACACCGAAAAATATCATCCGGTCGGTCGCATGTTCGCCGACCGCTATTGCCGCACCGACGACCGCATGATCTTCCCGGCCGCCGAGGGGCCGAAGTGAGCTTCCTTCTCCCCGCGAAGGCGGGGAGAAGGTGCCCGAAGGGCGGATGAGGGGCTTCATCCGCTTGGCGGACTCACGGCGGTGCAAGAGGGCACAAGTTCACCATCGATGCGAGCGCTTGCATCAGCATCGCGAAGCCCCTCATCCGGCGCTTCGCGCCACCTTCTCCCCGCCGTCGCGGGGAGAAG
>DATFGV010000329.1:0-2010 GCA_035249115.1 Vineibacter sp. | reverse complement strand
GCGCTGCTGCTGGCCGCCCGACAGCTGCTTGGGCGACCGTTCCGCCATGCCCGTCAGGCGCACCATGTCGAGCGCCTTGTTGACTCTCTTCTCAACCTCGGCGCCCGGCACGCCGCGGCGGCGCAGGCCGAAGGCGACGTTCTCCGCCACGCTCATGTGCGGAAAAAGCGCGTAAGACTGGAACACCAGGCCGAGGTTGCGCCGGTGGACGGCGACGTCGGTGATGTCGTCGCCGCCGACAAAGATGCGTCCGCCGTCCGGCTCGATCAGGCCGGCGACCATGCGCAGCACCGTGGTCTTGCCGCAGCCGCTCGGGCCGACCAGCGACAGGAAGCTGCCCTCGGCGACCGACAGGCTGACGCCGTCAACGGCGGCCAGCGATCCGTAGCGCTTGACCAGGCTCTCCAGGCGCAGATCCGACATGAAGCGCCGTCAGCGGGCGATCTCGCGTCCCCAGCGCTCGCTCCACGACGGCAGCAACTTCGCCGTCTTCTCCGGATCGGGGAAATGCATGCGCCCGACCGCGTCGCCGTAAGGCAGCGCGCTCGCCAGCGTGTCGTCGAGCTTCACCGTCTTGTTGACGGGCCCGCCGTACTGCTTCTCGGCGAAGCACTTCTGCGTCTCGGCCGACAGCAGCTGGTCGATGTATTTCTCGCCCAGCGCCTTGTTCTTCGAGCCCTCCGGCACCGACACGGTCGGCAGGATGCCGATGGCGCCCTCCTTCGGGAACGCGGTCGCCACCGCCAGGCCCTTGGAGGCGGCCGCGCCGACCCGGTCGGGATACCACACCGCCAGCACGATCTCCTCGCGCTCGAACAGCGGCACCACCTGGTCGGCCTGGCTGTACATCATCACGACGTTGGGCTTCAGCTTCTTGATCGCCTCGAAGCCGGGATCGGTGTTGTCCTGCGAGCCGCCGTTGATCATCGAGGCGGCGATCACCAGGTGGATGCCGGTGGTGCCCGAGATGTCGCCGATCGCCATCTTGCCCTTGAACTCCGGCTTCCACAGGTCGTGCCACGAGGTCGGCGCCGTCTTCAGCAGCTTGGGATTGTAGGCAAGCGCGCTGGCGCCATACATCATGCCGACGAAGCGCTCGTCCTTGTCCTTGGCGTTGTCGTACAGCGCGCCGTAGTTGGCGAACTTCGCCGTGTCGAGCTTCGACAGCAGCCCCTCGTTCTTGCCCTGAGTGGCGATCGCCAGGTCCATGTAGGCGACGTCGAGTTCCGGCGATCCCTTGGTGGCCCGCAGCTTGGCGACGTTCTGCACCGAGCTGCCGAGCACGAACTTCACCTTGGCGCCGGTCGCCTTTTCGAACGGCTGCACGGCGCAAACCCGCGTGTTGTCGGCGAATGTGCCGCCGAAAATGCCGACCACCAGTTCCTGCGCCGGCGCGCCGGACGAGGCGGCCATGGCCAACGTCGCCGCACCAATCGCCGTCCCCAACCGCGTCATCGCACCTCTCCCCGTTCTGTTCCGTGTACCGTCGTGCCCCAACAGCCTTCCGGCGGCAAACCCTAGGCCGCACCCCGCAGCGGTTCAACACAGGCCGCCGACGCTACCCATGCGTCCGCAACGTGTCTGGCCTGACGCGCAACCCGCGACCGGGCCGCCTCTCGACCTCGCGCGCCATTGCCGCCGATTGCAGGATGAGAACACAGCTTCGGAACACGGGAGGACGCTGATGAACCGACTCGACGGCAAGGTAGCGCTGATCTCCGGCGCGGCGCGCGGCATCGGCGCCGAAACGGCGCGGCAGATGGTGCGCGCCGGGGCCAAGGTGGCGATCGCCGACGTGCTCGACGAGGCCGGCCGCCAGACCGCGAAGAGTCTGGAGGCCGAGGGCGGCAAGGCGATCTACTGCCACCTCGACGTGACCAGCCCCGACGCCTGGACGGCGACCGTGGCCGCCGCCACGTCGGCGTTCGGCGGACTCGACATCCTGGTCAACAATGCCGGCGTGTTCCTCGGCCGCGGCATCGAGGACGCCTCGCTGGAGGATTGGCGGCG
>DATFGV010000328.1:0-4460 GCA_035249115.1 Vineibacter sp. | reverse complement strand
AATCTCTACGAGGCGGCGCGCAGCAACGGCGTGAAGCGCGTGATCTATCCCAGCAGCAACCACGCCGTCGGCTTCTACCCGCGCAACCGCCGGGTGGGTGCGCGCGCCATCTTCAGGCCCGACGGACGCTACGGCGTCAGCAAGGCGTTCGGCGAGCTGGTGGCGGCGCTCTACGCCGACAAGTACGGCGTCGGCTCGCTCGTCATCCGCATCGGCAACGCCAACGACAAGCCGATCGACAAGCGACGGCTCAGCATCTGGGTCAGCTGGCGCGACCTGGCGCAGCTGGTGCGCATCGGCCTGGAGCACCCCGACATCCATTTCGAGATCGCCTACGGCGTGTCGGACAACGAGCGCTCGTGGTTCGACAATTCCAGCGCCTATCGTCTCGGCTACCGGCCGAAGGACCGCGCCGAGGACTACGCCGCCGAAGTGCTCGCCAAGGAACCGCCGGAAGATCCGGCCCTGGTCGGGCCGCGGGTGATCGGCGGCACCTTCGCCGACGAGGAGTATGTCGGCGACCGCGACCGCATCGAGAAGTTCCGGTACTGACCAAAAACCCTCCCGCGCAAATCACACGCGCGCATTGAGCGATCTGCCCATTGTCGTACTTTCGCCCACTGCGACAACCGCACTGGGCAGGTCAGCGCGCCTGCGGGTCGTTGGCCAGGGCGATCGGCGTGCCGTGCGGCGTGGCGCGGGCGGCGCGATCCCAGGCGGCGCGCCGGGCGTCGAGCGCCGGCACAGTGGTCACGCCGCGCGCGACCGACAGCCGCTCCAGCGCCGCCAGCCAGTGGTGGTAGTAGGTCTCGCCGGTGTCCGGGTCGCCCGCCGCCTGCGCCCGGCGGATCTCGGCCGACAGCGCCGTCGCCCATTCCGGCCAGGTGAAGACGCCGCGCTGGTGCAACGCCAAGGTCATGGCGAAGGCCTGCGCCTCCCACGGCGCGCGGAACACCGGGCCCTCGGCGTCGCGCGGCCACTGCGCTTGCGGCGGCAGGTCGGCGCGCGGCGGCAGATCGACGCTGGCGATGGCCGGCGGCTCAGGCCGGCTCAAGGTAGGACTCCCAGCAATCGGTCGAGACGGTCAGCGTCGGATCGGCCTGCGGTCCCCACAGGTCGCGGCCGGCGAAGGCGACCGTGTACAGCCATTGCGGCGCCTCGCCCTTGCCATGGGCGTGCGAGTCGGGGAACACGTGGGCGCCGTGCACCAGCTCGATCGTCCCCGGCTTGCCGCGCACGTAGCGCGGCAAGCGCGTGTGGCCGCTGGGGGTCATCACCACGGTCCGCACCCGATCGCCGACGGCGAATCGCGCGGGCGTATTGATCTCCCGGCTGTAGGGCACCCGGCGACGCAGCCCCGCCACCACCTGGTCCGGCGCCAGCACGCCCTTGACCGGCGCCGGCGGCCGCAGCGATCGCCCGGCCGCGATCTCGTCGGCGCCGACCAGGTCGTGCTCCTGCAGCAGCCGCGCCAAGCCGAGATACCAGATTTGATAGTAGGTCGAATTCAGGTACTGCCGCGGATGGCGATCCTCGCGCGCGAAACGACCGGCATCGATGTTCCAGCCGCCCGCCCGGCCCGCCGCCAGGGTCAACGCCAGCACCTTCTTCTCCCAGTCGGCGTGGAACACCGGCTCGTTGGCTTCCGGTTCGACCGGACCGAAGCCCATCATGCCACCGAGATCGTGGGCGCCGTTCATGGCGCGTCTCGCGACGCCGTCGCGGGCGACAGCGGCAGGCCGGTGCCGATCATCGAATCGCGCGTCACCAGCGCCGCCAAGCGCGTCTCGTCCCAGCCCTCGGTATCGGTCGGCCGCATCGGCAGCACGAGGTAGCGGATTTCGGCGGTCGAATCCCAGACCCGGATGCGGGTCGTGGCCGGCAGAGTCAGGCCGAAATCGGCCAGCACGCCGCGCGGGTCGAGGACCACGCGCGAACGATAGGGCGCCGCCTTGTACCAGACCGGTGGCAGGCCCAGCACCGGCCAGGGGTAGCAGGAGCACAGGGTGCAGACGACGACGTTGTGGCTATCGGGCGTGTTCTCGACCACCACCATGTGCTCGCCCTGCCGGCCGCTGTAGCCCAGCGAGTCGATGGCGGCGGTGGCATCCCGGCGCAGCCACGCGAGATAGTCCGGATCGGTCCAGGCGCGCGCCACCACGCGCGCACCGTTGCGCGGGCCGATCTTGGTCTCGTAGGTGTCGACCAGCACATCCAGCGCCGTCGGATCGACATAGCCCTTCTCGACCAGGATCGATTCCAGCGCCCGCACGCGCAGGTCCATGTCGGACAACTCGGAGCCGCCGTGGTCGTGGTCGTGGTGATGATCGTGACCGTGATCGACAGGTGCGGTGTGGTCGGACGTTGTCATGGTTCCACGCTGTGCTGCGCCGCGCCGTCAGATAGCACCCTGACACCCGCCGTCACGCCCCCGCTGCGGCGCGCGCGATGCCGTCGGTGATCATCTTGGCCGCCTCATCGGCGCCGACCCAGCGCACGATGGTCACCCACTTGCCTTTCTCCAGGTCCTTGTAGTGCTGGAAGAAGTGCGCGACCTGATCGCGCAGGATCTGCGGCAGCTGGTCGTAGCTGGTGACGCCGGTGTAGAACGGGTGCAGCTTGTCGACCGGCACGGCGATCAGCTTCTCGTCCGGCCCGGCCTCGTCCTCCATCATCAGCCCGCCGATCGGCCGGCAGCGGATTACCGCGCCCGGCACCACCGACACCTGGCCGACCACCAAGACATCGACCGGATCGCCGTCGCCCGACAGGGTGTGCGGGATGAAGCCGTAGTTGCCGGGATAGAACATGGCGGTGTGCAGGAAGCGGTCGACGAACATGGCGCCGGACGCCTTGTCCATCTCGTACTTTACCGGCTCGCCGCCCTGCGGCACCTCGATCACGGCGTTGACGTCCCACGGCGGGTTCTGGCCGGTCGAGATTTTGGTGATGTCCATGCGGGCCTCGCGGGGAGCCGATCGTTGCTGGAGGCGCGTCACTCCGGTGGCGCGTCGGAGCCGGCATCATAGGATGACGTACGGCTGGAGTCGCGTACCCCCATCGCGTCACGCCACCAGCCGGATGCCCTCCTGCTCGACAGTCGGCGCGACGTCGGCCACCGTGGTGCGCTGCACGCTGCGCTTGTGCGCGAGGTCGTCGAACGGCCGGCCGCGATGCATGGTGCAGCGGTCGTCCCACATCACCAGGTCGCCGACCCGCCAGCGGTGGGTGTAGACGAACTGCCGTTGCGTCGCATGCGCGATCAGCTCGGCCAGCAGCTTCCTGCCCTCCTCCTCGTCCATGCCGAGGATGCGGCCGGCATGCGAGGCGAGGTACAGCGTCTTGCGCTTCGAGCCGGGATGGGTGCGGACCACGACCTGCGGCACCGGCGGCAGCTGGTCGCGCTCCTCCTGGCTGAAGTTGCCGTAACCGGTCTTGGCGCGCGAGGTGAAGATCGAGTGCTCCGCCACCAGGCCCTCGATGCGGCGCTTGCTGTCGTCGGGCAGCGCGTCGTAGGCGGCACGCAGGTCGGCGAACTCGGTGCAGCCGCCGATCGGCGGCACCGCCTTGGCGTAGAGCAACGAGCACTTGGCCGGCGTGCGCTTGAACGAGCTGTCGGTGTGCCACAGCTGGTTGCCGAGGTTGAACATGCGCCGCCTGTCGTCGGGCTTCAGCAACTCGTTGTTCTCGTCAAGGTTCGACACGTCGGCAAGATCGGGCCGCAGGCGCTGCTTGGTGTCGGTGCGGATATTGCCCATGGCGATCTCGAGCGGACCGAAATTCAGGCTGAAATCGACCTGCTGCTGGTCGGTCAGGTCCTGGGCGACAAACACCAGCACCGAGAAGCGGTTGAAAGCGTCCTCGACGACTTGCAGGTCGCCGCCCTCGATCGGCCGGCGCAGGTCAAGCCCGCCGATTTCGGCGGCGAACGTCTCGGTGAGCGGACTGACGACGACGGGCATCATTGTCTCCGGCGGCTGTCGGCGAAGGTTACGCTGCTGACCGGCGTTCGACAATCGGGCAGGCATGACGCCCGCCCCGCGCTAGAGCATGTTCCGGCGACACGGAATCACACGTCCTGGGAGCGCGGGCGTCTCGCCCGCTCATGAGCGGGCCGGAGGCCCGCGCTCCCAGGTTCCAATCGCGCGGCCTACGCTCTAGCCGGCACGTTTCACGCTAAGGCCCACTCGGAGCCCGCGCCGATACGACCCACGTCGCGGCATTCAGCGTGACCCCATCGGGTCCGTCGTGCGCCGCAAGCGCGGATCGCACCGCCGGCAGCGCCGCGGCACGGAGGTGCGGATTCTCCCGAAGGATCTTGCCCAGCGCGCCGACCCGCGAACAGACCGCCAGCATCGTATCGAGGTCGCCGCTGCCGACCTGCTCGTCGCGGGCGACGATCTCGACGTCTGCAAATCCGGCGGGTTCCAAGATGCCGCGCACGCGGGCGGGATTGGCGA
>DATFGV010000327.1:0-5123 GCA_035249115.1 Vineibacter sp. | reverse complement strand
ACAGCGCCGGCACATCGTCGGCTTGTCGGCTACGAGGTGAGAAGGGAAGCAATGCCCGACAAGGTCGACGTCCTGATCGTGGGCGCGGGCGCCTCCGGCGCGGCGGTAGCGTGGAGCCTCGCCGAGACCCGGATGCGCATCGTCTGCCTGGAGCAGGGCGACTGGGTCAAGCCGACCGACTACCCCAGCAACGGCCGCGACTGGGAGGCGCGCTTCTTCTCCGACTTCGCTACCAGCCCTAACCGCCGTGCGCGGCCGAGCGACTATCCGATCAACGACGACAACTCGCCGATCAAGGTCGTGAACTTCAACGGCGTCGGCGGCAGTACCGTTCTGTACACGGCGCATTTTCCCCGCCTGCTGCCGTCGGACTTCAAGGTGCGCACGCTCGACGGCATCGCCGACGACTGGCCGATCGACTACGCGACCCTGGAACCGTTCTGGGCCGAGAACGACCGCATGACCGGTGTCTCGGGCCTGGCTGGCGATCCGGCCTATCCGCCCAAGTCGCCGCCGATGCCGCCGCTGCCGCTGGGCAAGACCGGCGCCCGGTTCGGCCGCGCGATGAACCAGCTCGGTTGGCACTGGTGGCCTTCCGATGCCGCCATTGCCACGGTCGACTACGAGGGCCGCGCCCGCTGCATCAATCTCGGCCACTGCACGCCGGGTTGCGCTCAGGGCGCCAAGGCCAGCGCCGACATCACCTACTGGCCGCTGGCGCTGCGTGGCGGCGTCGAGCTGCGCACCAATTGCCGGGTGCGCGAGATCACCCTCGATGACCGCGGCATGGCCGGCGGCGTGATCTACTTCGACGCTGACGGCCGCGAGGTGTTTCAGTCGGCCGAGATCGTGATCCTGGCCTGCAACGGCGTCGGCACGCCGCGGCTGATGCTGAATTCAGTGTCGGGCAAGTTCCCCAACGGCATCGCCAATTCCAGCGACCTGGTTGGCCGCAACCTGATGTTCCATCCCTACTGCTATGTCTACGGCTATGTCGACGAGCCGCTCGACGGCAATCGCGGCCCGCCGCTGTGCCTGTGGAGCCACGAATTCTACGAGACCGATCCGAGCCGCGACTTCGTGCGCGGCTACATGCTGCAGTTCGTGCGCGGCACCGGCGCGATCATGGAGGCGATCACCAGCAACGCCCATGGCCGCCTGCCCTGGGGTGAGGCGCATCACGAGGTCTACCGCCGCCTGCTGCACCGGCGCCTCGGCCTGTCGGCCGCCTGCGAGGACCTGCCCGAGGCGCACAACCGCGTCACTCTCGATGCGGAGCTCAAGGACGCTCACGGCATCCCGGCGCCGAAGATCGACTACGCCCTGGGCGACAACACACGGCGCATGATGACGCACGGCATCGCGCGGGCGAAGCAGGTGCTGGCGGCGGCCGGCGCCAGCAACATCGCGGTCGAGGCGCCGATCATCAACGGCGGCTGGCACCTGCTCGGCACGGCGCGCATGGGCACCGACCCGGCGCGTTCGGTGGTCAATGCGTGGGGTCGCTGCCACGACGTGCGGAACATGTTTATCGTCGACGGCAGCATCTGGGTGACGGCCGGCGGCGTGAACCCGACCTCGACCATCCAGGCGCTGGCGCTGTACATCGCTGATCAGATCAAGCGCCGTCTGGCCGACCTGTTCGACTGAGGCCGACACCATGAGCGACCAAACGCTACAACCCGCCGAAGCGCGCGACCTGCGCGCGCTTGCGGCCTGCATCATTCCGGCAAGCGCGCGCTACGGCGTGCCCGGCGCCGACGACGAGGCGATTTTCGCCGACATCCTGCGCAGCATCGGCCGCGATCGCGATGACGTGCGCGCCGCGCTCGCCCGCCTGGCCGACCTCGCCGGCGGCGCGCGCTTCGCCGAACTCGACCCGGCGATCCGCGCCAGCATTGCGGAAGTTCTGCGAGCCGAGCGCAGCCCGGCCGTCGCGGCGGCCACCCGCGTGGTGCTGCTTTGCTACTACCGCGACGACCGCGTCATGCGCTCGCTCGACTTGGAGCCGCGTCCGCCCTTTCCCAAAGGCCACGTGGTCGAGCAGGGCGACTGGTCACTGCTCGATCCGGTCCGCAAACGGGCGCCGCTCTACCGGCGGGTTGGGTGAGGCGCGTGATGGCTATCAATATGGCGCTGGATCTCGTCGTCCTGGGCGCCGCGAAAGACCCTGCGGTATCGTGCGCACCACACTTGATGCTGGCAAATCACCAGTCTTGCCGCCACCTGGTCAACGACAGCACGGCCCTTCGCTGTGCCAGCGGGGCAGTGATCCCGCGCCGGTTGCGCACTGTCCGGCAGCCTACGGCGCGCAACGCTCGGCTGCAGCGCGCGCCAGCGCCCCTAGTCGACCGGGCTGGCGCTCCTGGAATGCGATCGTCGTATTCCCGGACTGCTGCCTGATATGGAACATGCCGATCGGGTCGCCGTGATCGGCGCCGCGATTCCACAGGTTGACGATCGCCTCGGTCCGGGGCGGCGCGTAGACCAGCGGCCATGCCTTGATCTTGGCTGACGACATCTGCTTCACCAGGCAATTGGCGGCGACGTCGTAGGAAATACCCTGATAGGTGGCGACGGCGGCCTGAGTTCCACCGATGTCGACCTGGGCGGCGGCTGTGACCGGCAGCACCAGCCCCGCCGCTGCGATCGCAGTCGTCCAGCGCATGTGTTGCCTCCTTTAACCGTCAAAGGAGTTCCTCCTCAGACAGTCAAAAGGGGTAACGGCCGAACTACATTGAAGTTGCATCAAGCTGAAATACAGATCGATCCACTACTCGATGGCCAGCATGGCGCCGCTGCGGGTCGTCACCCGGGTTACCCTCGTCGACGCCTGGGGCGGGCAAGAGCTGGTGATGGGCTAATCTCCGAGCCGCTGTTTGGCGGCGCCAAGGCGCTGCGCGGCGCCACCTGGACGACGCGCGGTCGCCTGGCCGGCGGCGGCTAACCCCGACTATCTCGGCCTCAGGGTGAGGGCGGTGGCCATCGTCGGCGCGGGTGCGTGACGCGCTCGCAGCGTCACGTCACTACCTCACGCCGCCCTGAAAAACGGCTTGTCGCCGCACACCGTCACCCGGTGGCCATAGCGGCGGTGCGGGAAGTAGTCGAACATGGCGTGGTGCTGGGCGGCGCGGTTGTCCCAGAACGCCACCGAGTTCGCCTGCCAACGGAAACGGCAGTGGAACTCAGGCGTCTCGATGTGGCGGTAGAGCATTTCCAGCAGCGCGTCGCTTTCATTGCGCTTCAATTGCGGGATGCGAAGGGTGAAGCCGCGATTGACGAACAGCGCCTGGCGGCCGGTCACCGGATGGGTGCGGACCACCGGATGCTCGGCGTTGGGGAACTTGATGTCGTCGCGGTCGGTCGCCTTGACCCGGTAGTAGTGCGCCTTGGAGCTGTCGTGCAGTGCCGTCAGGCCTTGCAGCATCTTTTTCATCGGCTCGGATAGCGCTTCGTAGGCGCGGTAGGTGTTGGCGAACAGCGTGTCGCCGCCCGCGGGCGGCACCTCGGTGAGGTAAAGGATCGAGCCCATCGGCGGCTCCATGTCGCACGAGACGTCGCTGTGCCACTCCTCGCCGGCGACGTGCTTAGAATTCTCGTCGGCCTTGATCACCAGGATCTCGGGGTGCTCCTTGAACTCGATCGGCGCGTTGGGATGGGTGTGCAGCTTGCCGAAGCGCTGACCGAACGCCTTGTGCTGGTCGATCGTCATCTTCTGGTCGCGGAAGAAGATCACCAGATTGTCCATCAGCGCGTCGTGCACTTCCTGGAACTGCTGATTGCCAAGCGGCCGGGACAGGTCGACGCCGAAAATCTCCGCGCCGATGACGGGGGTGAGCTTGCGCACTTCGATCGACTGATATGCCATGTTGGGTCGTTCCTCCGTTCGGTCTTGTCGCCTCCTTCTACGCCGACGCCGCTGCGGGCACCCGGCCAAAGTCGACAGAGTCCGTATTACGGACTAGCATCGCGGCATGCGGTCGCCCGTCATCGAGCCGGTCCGGCGCGCCTTCCTGGTGCTCGAGGCGCTGAACCGCCGCCGTTCGACCACGCTGTCAGCGCTCGCCGCCGAGACCGGCCTGCCGCGGCCGACGGTGGTGCGCCTCCTGCAGACGCTGGTGGCGCTCGGCTACGCGGCGCAAGTGTCGCGGCAGTCGGGCTACCGGTTGACCGACCAGGTGCTAAGCTTGGCGGGCGGCGTTCGGTTCAACGATCGCCTGATCGATGCCGCCATCCCGCACATGAGCCGCTTCACGCGTACCTATGGCTGGCCGCTCTACCTCGCCACGTTGAGCCGCGGCGCCATCACGGTGCGTCACTCGACCGCGACCGAAAGCCCGATGAGTTTTGAAGCCGCCGGCTTCAATTCCCGCCAGCCGGTGCTGGTGAGCGCATTGGGCCGCGCCTGGCTGGCGTTTTGTCCGGACGACGAACGCCGCACGATCCTGCGCGAGATCGGTGTCCGCCTGACACCGACGCTGGCTGCGGCGCTGGGTGAGATCCGCCGCGACGGATTCGCGTTCACGCGGTTGGCGCGGCCGTCGCGGTTGCACGGGATGGCCGTTGCGGTCCGGCGCGACGGCCGCGTGCTCGGCACCATCTCCATGCGTTTCCCGCGATCGGCCCTGAGCGAGGCGGAGGCCGGTGCGAATTTCGCCACGCCGCTGACGCTGCTGGCGCGCGCGATCGCGGACGATATCGACGCGGAGGGATCCGCGGCGCCATCGCCTACGGCGATTGTGTCCAGGCAACCTTGATTTGCCGGCGACAGGTGTGCGGCGGTCTTACCTTCGCAGCACCATACCCGGCGCCAGGTCCTTGATGGCCGGCGCACCCAGCTGCTGCATCGCGGCGTGCGTCTCGCGGCGCAGGATCTGCAGTACGCGCTCGACGCCAGGCTGGCCGAAGGCGCCGAGGCCCCAGAGATAGGGTCGGCCAATGCAGGCGGCGCGCGCACCCAGCGCCAGGGCTTTTACAATGTCGGTGCCGCGTCGAAAACCACCGTCGATCAGCACCGGCATGCGGCCGCCGACGGTCCGCACGATGTCCGGCAGCGCGTCGATCGTAGCCCGGCCGTTGTCTTCCGAGCGGCCGCCATGATTGGACACGATCAGGCCGTCGAC
>DATFGV010000326.1:0-5665 GCA_035249115.1 Vineibacter sp. | reverse complement strand
CGGGCGACCGCCGAGGGTGTGGTCTCGGTGCTGCACAAGCCGGTGTCGCTGCGCAAGATCGTCGAAGCGCTGGCGCTGGTCGAGCGCTATCGCGCTACCGACTGAGCGTCGGTTCCTTACCTATCCTGGCCCCTGCGCCGCGATTCCGGCAGCGGATCATGCGGCGCTTTTGGTGCCGCGCCACAATCAGTGGCATAGGCCGGCGCCGTCAGTCGGCGGCGGTCCCACGCGCCGCGCCGGCGCTGATGTGGTCGGTGACGTCGCGTGCCTCGACCAGCAGGTAGGTGACTTCGCCGTCGGGGTTGCGGATCGGCTTCATCGAATAATCGACGTGCACCTTCTTGCCGGTGCGATCGACCGCCGCGAACACATGGCTGACCGGCAGCCCCGCGGCCGCCTTGCGGGCCGCTTCGCGGACCCAGGCACCACCGTCCGGCACCAAGCGCCACCACGGTGCATCCCAGGCCGGCTTGCCCACCAGCAGGTTGCGGGGAATGCCGGTACGCTCCAGCAACGCCGCGTTGGCCTCGAGCACGATGCCGTCCGGGCGCAGCAACGTCATCCCTTGCGTCGCCGAGTCGAAGATGGCGCGGAAACGGGTGTCCTTGATCTGAAGTTGCCGGGCCGCCTCCTGACGCTCGGTAGTATCGGTCAGGCTGACGACGTACCGCGGCTCGCCATCGGTGGCGACGCGGGCGGCGCGCAGCTCGACCGGCATCGCCTGGCGGTCGCGGGTCAGGCATGTGGCCTCCCGCGCCGAGGTCGCGGACTTGAGCGCATCGAGCTGCGTCTCATTGGATCCTTCGCCCATCCGCACGTAAGACATGACCGAACGGCCGATCAGCTCCTGCCGTGACAGGCCAAGGAGCCTTTCGGCGCCGCCATTGGCGCTCTCGATCCGACCGGCGGCGTCGAACGTCAGCACGGCTTGCGTCAGGCTGTCCTGCACGGTTTGCAGGTGGCGTGCGACTTGGTCCGCCTTGGCGCGCGCAGCGGCGCGCGCCGCGTCCGCTACGGATCGCGTCCCCTCCATCCTGCTGAAGACGAAGAGCCCGGCGAGTGCCGCCACGACCAGCAGCAGCCATGCCGCGACGATCGGCCATAGCGCGCCGGCATAGTCGGTAAACGCGTCGTCGGCCGCGATCGCCGCCACGGCGACGAACGGCAGGTCGGCGAGCTTGCGGTAGGCGACGAAGCGATCGACGCCATCGAGGATGCTTTTCGCCCGAAAGTCGCCGACGGCGCGCTTGGGAACATGCACGGCGAACAGCGGTCCCTTCGCCGTCGGCTTGCCGACCAGCTGCGCGTTGTACGGGTGCTGCGCCAGCACCACACCGTCATCGCGCAGCAGCATCGCTGAACCGCGGGGGCCGACCGGCAGATGCTGGTAGAATTGTCGCACCGCGGGCTCGGGAACCGACGCCACCAGCACGCCGAGAAAGCGTCCGTCACCGGCCTCGACCCGGCGGCTCACAGGCAAGAACCAGATCCCGGTTGTCGCATCGGTCCGGGGATTTCCGACATAGAAGCCGCGCGCTGCGTCGAGATGCGCGGTGTAGACGTCCAACGACTTGGCGGTGCCGGGCGCCGCCATCACCGTCCCAAGCACCTGGACCGCATCGTCGCCTTGCGCGCCGTCGGCGGGCCGAATCCAGGTAATCCCGACGGCTTTCAGGGACGACAGGTGGCGGCGTCCCAGCGCTTCAAACTGTTCGGCCGAAATCCCGCTCGTGGTCGACAGGGCCCGGACGTCATTGGCCAGCATCTTGAGATCGTGGTCGAGCTCGCCGAACAGCAGCCGGGTGTGGGCCTCGATCAGGCCCGCCAGATGGGTTGACTGGTCGCGTGCCTGGCGAACGTCGCGCCGATAGTCGTCGTAGAGATTGAACCCCAGCAGGCCGCTGAACAGGACAACCAGGATCAGGGCCGCAGTGACGACACGCCAGCGCGAAAGCCTGTTCGCCGATCGCAAATCGTCTGCCGATGATTGCGATGGAACTGACAGGCCTGCATCAACGGCCACGTTCCAAGCTCGCTGTTGTGACGATGGACCATGCTACGGCGCGGATTGCGAAAATACAATGATGAGTTGTGTGCGGATCGGAGGTTGGACTGCGTGAACCACGGCTTGGTCACGGCCTGATCCACAACCTGCGTGTGCTGTGACAACAATGGGGCCGGGGCGAACCGCGGTTGGCGGACGCCTTTTGCGGGCCAGGCGACGCAAGCTTTGGCCAGTGCCACACCGCCGGCGGTTGCGACGGTTCCGGCCGACTGCACCGGCGGTGGTCGCTTGCAGGTCAGCGCCGCCACGCGGCTCCGACGGTGAGCTGACCGGCAAGCGGTTGGCGATCGGCCGCCGGGCCTTCCGCAGCCCTCTCGGTATTTATGCAGTGTTAGCGATGCTGACCCCTTCGCCACGCGCGGCAACGTGGTTTTGCGGCAATTGCGCGCCGCCGGCGCCACAGCTTAAACCATGCGTCCATTTTGGTCCTTTTCGCGGTCGGCGGCTATTCCAGTTATGATATATTTTCAAATAGATATAATTGATTTTCGACCTACGCTATGAATTCCGCGACAGGCCATTTCTTCGCTGGTTCGACCGCTTGCCAGGGCAACTTGTCTGCCGTGCCAGGGCGCGCTGCGTTGGACCATGGCTGTCACGGCGGATCCTATAGTCCGGGGCTCTGACGGTGGACGTGCTGATGCATCCGCCCGGCAAGCCTGGGCTCGCCGCCACGCGACTGAAGGCGCAGGCGTCACTGATCGCGTTGGGCGTCGGCCTCGGCCTGAGCGGGCTGCCGGCGTTCGCCCAGACGATGCCGAACGGCGGCTCGGTGGTGGCGGGATCGGCGACCATCACCCAGTCAGGCAATGGTCAGCTGACCATCCGGCAGACCACCGATCGCGGCGTCATCAACTGGCGGGACTTTTCGGTCGGGGCCGGCGGCAGGGTCGAATTCCAGCAGCCGTCAACCTCCTCGGCGACGCTGAACCGGGTGACCGGCAGCACGAGCTCGACGATCGCCGGCCAGATCTCGGCCAACGGCCAGGTCTTCCTGATCAACCCCAACGGCATCCAGATCACGCCGACCGGCACGATCCGCAGCGGCGCCTTCGTGGCGTCGACCATGGACATCCGCAACGACGACTTCCTGTCCGGGCGCCTGGCGTTCCAGGGCAACGGATCGTCGGCGGCGGTGACCAACCAGGGCACCATCGAGGTGGCGCCGGGCGGCAGCGTCGTGCTGATGGGTGGCCGGGTCGCCAACGACGGCACGATCATCGCCAATGGCGGCCGGGTCGGCCTGGTATCTGGCGAGCGGGTCACCGTCGACCTGCAGGGCGACGGCTTCCTGCAGGTGTCGGTGCCGACCGCTGACAGCGACCGCGCGACGGCCCTGATCCGCCACACCGGCCGGATCCAGGCCAATGGCGGGCGGGTCGAGATGCGGGCGGCGACCACCGCCGACGTCGCCCGGGCGGCGATCAACGTTTCAGGCACCATCGAGGCGCGCACCGTGCGGCGCACCGAGGGCGGCGTGCTGTTCGGCGCCGAGCCGGGCGCGCCGGCGCCGGCTGCGCCGACGACCGTCCAGCGCGGCACGGTGGTGATCGACGGCGGCCCCGCCGGTTCGGTCAAGTCGACGGGCACCATCAAGGCAAGCGGCGGCAGCGAGCGGGGCGGCGACATCACCATCGCCGGCGGCGTCGTTGCGCTGGCCGGTTCGCTTGACGTGTCGGGCGGCACGACCGGCGGTACGATCTCGGTCGACGGAGGCTCCCGCCTCGACGTCACGGGCAGCTTGACCGCCAACGGCGGCGTCGCCGGCGGCCGCATCGACCTGACCGGCGACACGGTTTACCTGACGTCGGCGACCCTGACCGCTGCGGGCGGCGATGTCGGCGGCCTGATCCGCGTCGGCGGCGGCTTCCAAGGCGGCAAGCTGAAGGAAAACGCGCCGGAGATCGAGGCGACCTTCGTTACCCGCTGGGGCGATCTGCCGGCGCTGCGCAGCGCCCAGACGATGGTGGCCGACGCCGGCACGCGCATCGACGTTTCGGGCGGTCAGACCGGCGGCACCGTGGTCGTGTGGTCGGACAACGCCACCACCATGCTGGGCTCGATCACCGCGACCGGTGCGTTGTCGGGCGGCTCGGTCGAGCTGTCGGCGTCCAGCGACCTGCTCAACGTCGACCTCGCCCGGCTGGCACTGGGCGCCGGCGGCCAGGTGCTGCTCGATCCGCGCGACATCACGGTGACGACGGCCGGCTCGGCGGCGCTGGCCTCGAACGACCAGTTCGCCGACAACCCGGCCAGCAGCGTCCAGATCAACCCCACGGCCATCACCGCGCTGCTCAATGTCGGCACATCGGTGACGCTGCAGGCCAACCGCGACATCACCGTTAGCTCCGCCATTGCCGCCAACAACACGTCGGGCAATGGCGGCAACCTGACGATGCAGGCGGGGCGGTCGATCACCATCAGTGCCGCCATCACCACCGACAACGGCAACCTGTCGCTGACCGCCAACGAGACCACTGCCGCCGGCGTGGTCAACGCGCAGCGCGGTACCGGCACCGCGGTCCTCACGTTCAGCGGCCAGACGATCACCGCCGGCACCGGCGCCGTCAGCATCCTGATGAACACCGGCGCCGGCCTGACGACACCGACCAGCGGCAACATCACGCTCGGCACCATCGCCAGTGCCGGCTCGGTGAATGTGACCTATTCGGGTCCGACCGCCGCCGGACTTACCGTCATCAACGGCAACATTACGGCCAGCGGCGACGTCAGCTTCTCGGACCGCAACCTGCGCGTCACAAGCAACTCGGTCATCACCAGCACAGCCGGCACCGTGAGCTGGGCCGGCGAGGCGACGGGCAAGACCATCGCGGCGACCGCCGGCACGCCGACCATCAGCTTCGTGCAAGGCACCGCAACGACGCGCTTCGGCCGCATGGACACCGCCGACGCGGCGCGCCTGACGATCGGCCAGGTGACCGCCTCGCGCCAGTACGGCGACGCCAATCCGACAGTGAATACCCCGCTGCGGCTGATCTCCGGCACTTTGAACGGCGGCGACACGGTCGCCAACATCCTGACGGCGGCCTCGACCACGACGACGTGGGGTGCCGGATCGCCGCCGGCCGCTACCGCCAACGTTGGCAGTTATGGTTACACGGTTTCCGCCACCGGCTCGCTCGCGATCACGGCCGGCCAAGGCAACGGCGTCTTCATCAACACGACGCCGCAGGCCGGCACGCTGAGCGTCACGGCGGCGCCGCTGACGGTCACCGCTAACGCCCAGACCAAGGTCTACGGCAACGCCGATCCGACGCTCACATTCGCGGCCACTGGCTTCAAGAACGGCGAGACCAGCGCTGTGCTGACCGGCGCCCTGAGCCGCGCCGCGGGCGAGACCGTCGCCGGCGGCCCCTACGCCATCAATCAGGGCACCCTGGCCGGCACCAACTACACGATCACGTATACCGGCGCGAACCTGACGATCACGGCGGCGCCGCTGAACGTCGTCGCCGCGGCCAAGACCAAGGTCTACGGCGACGCCGACCCGGCCCTGACCTACACGGCCACAGGCTTCAAGTTCAGCGACACGGCGGCCACGGTTCTGACGGGCGGCTTGACGCGGACGGCTGGCCAGGC
>DATFGV010000325.1:0-4093 GCA_035249115.1 Vineibacter sp. | reverse complement strand
TTCTGGCGCGCCTTGCGATGGCGCTCGGCGCAATCGGTAGCGGGCTCGCGGGAGTGCCTAACTATGCGTTCGAGGAGATGCGTGACGCCATCCGCAATGACCTAGAGGCGCAAAAGCTGAACAAGGCATTCCTCCGCGATCGTGCCGTCGCCGAAGGCTCTATCGTCCAGATGGCGCGCGCCCGTTTCGAGGATGAGCGCATGCAGGATGTCGCCATGCAGCAATCTGCGTGGAAGCTCATGGATGCCGAGCTCGGGCGGTTTGCCGTCATGGCCAAACTGCCGGCACAACAGGCAGGCATCGAGGCGATGCGCACTCAGGTGTTTGCAGAGCTCGAAGATCTGGATCGCCAGTTCCGTACCGCAAACGATGCATTCGTGCTGCGCCGCCTGGCCGCTCAACAGGCTGCTGCCGCTGCGCAAGCTAAGGCCCGCGCCGACGCTATGCGCACCCGTCGAGAGGCGCTCGAGGACGAAACGTACGTGCCGAACTGGGGATGGGCGCGCGGCAAGATCGAGGGCCGCAAAATGCGCCAGGCCCAAACCGACTACTACGACGCCAAGCAGGCTTTCCGCGAGCTGCGCGGCATGGCGCGCAACTGGAAAACTAAAGTTGGTACGGATACACTCGGCACCGGGCTGTTCAAAGGCGGCACCAAAGAGTGGGCTGCGGCGCGCGCTGCTGCCGCCAGACTGCAGACCAAGGTCGCCAAGGCGTTCGGCGGTGTCATCACCGACAGCGACCGCGCCGAAGCCGCCAAGCAAGTGCCCGATCCGACGTCGATGCGCGATTTCAACATCGACGAGGCGCTTAATGCCGCCGAGCGTGCGCTGGACCGCAACGCGCGCGCCGCGATCGGCTCGACCATCATCGGGGCGCCGACCGACATCATCCCCACTCTGCCGGGCGACGAGCCCGACGTGCCTCTGCCGCAAGGCCAGACCGAGACCCCCGCTGCCGGAGCCGCGCAAAGCCGCGGCAGGGGCTCCGCCAAGACCCGCCAGGAGCGCTAATGGCGGATGAGCCGAAGCCCGCAGGCGCCGAGAACTTCGACCCGGATGCACTCCAAGAGTCCGTTGACATGGGCGAGATGGTGCGGGTGCGCACCGCTGGCGGGCTCGAGGGCTTCGTGCCACGAGCCCAGGTGGCCGCCGTGGAGGCCGCTGGCGGACACGCAGAGACGCCTGAGGAGGCCGCTGCGCGCGCTGCCGCCGAAGAGTTTGACACGCCACTGGAGGCCGCCAAGACGGCCGGAGAGGGGCTAGCCGCGGGGCTCACCGTTGGGGCATCCGACTGGGCTCTGCGCGAGACACTGGGGGAGGAATATCGACAGGGGGCACAGCGCCGGGCCGAGACTTTCGGGGGATTGCGCACCGCGGCAGAGCTGACAGGAGCCATCGCGCCAGTCATCGCCTCTGGCGGCTCCAGTTTGGCGGCTAGGGGCCTCGCGCTGGCTGGTACACCCGCACGCGCCGTGGCGGGTGCAGGTCGCGCCGCAGAGGCCCTTGTGGGGGCAGGCGCCAAGGCTATCGGCCTGACGGGCGAGGGCATCGCGGCTCGCGGTGTGCTGCGCGGCGGCCAGTATGCCGCTGCCGGACTCGTCGAGGGCGGGCTCATGGGAGCCGGCCACGCGCTGAGCGAAGAGGCTCTATCTGGCGGTAATTACGACGCTCTTGGCGAAAAGATGTGGGCCGGCGCACAGCGCGGCATGACCGTCGGCGCCGCAATCGGCGGCCCTCTGGGGTTCGTCGGCGGTGCGGGGGCTCGAGCCCTCGAGCGCGGCACCAACGCGCTGATCGGCCCCAAGGGTCTGAAATCATTTCTCACACGCTATGGGGACGAGCAGCTTGCCAAGGGGCTCGGCGCCACCGGCCGCGACATGTCGAACATGGGAAAAACCGTGTCGATCCGCGAAGCCGAGCTGCAGGCCATCGCCAAGGAGGTCCGAGAGGCCACTCTAGCCGACGGCCGCAAAGTGTTCGGAGCTGCCGACGACGCCGAGGAGATCGCCGAAAAACTCACCATCGGTCGCGCAGAGGCAGGTAGCAAGCTCGACGACTTCCGCGTGCAGATCAGCACAGTGTCGGCAGCCGACCCGGCACTGGCACCCGACACGCTGTCGATGTTCACGCGCATTGACGCAATGGATCTCGCTGCTCGCGTAGCGCCGCCAGCCCTGAAGGCTCAGGTGCGTCGCGCCATCAAACAGGTAGCACCCCTAAGGCGCCTGGACGCACAACGCCGCCTGACTGGCGACAGCCTCACCATTGACGAGCTCACTACCTTCCGCAAGCAGATCGACGATCTGCTGTTCCCGCCAAAGATTGCGAAGGGTCTGCCTCCGCCCCCGCCGCCGAATGCCGCTCAGCTCATGGAGGTTCGCCGCGCGCTTGAGGACACCATCGAAGAGGCCACTGAGCGTGCCGCAGCCCAGCTCGGCGGCACGATGCCGGGCACCTACAAGGCGCTCAAGAACACCTACAGGCGCCTGAGCCAAGCACACGACATTGCAACTGCCGCCTCCGGGCGCGCAGCCGGCAAGAAGGGCAGCTCTATGGGCGCCATTCTGGCCGGCACGGCCGGCGCCATCACGAGTGTTGCCACAGGCAGCGTCGTGCCCGCGATGATCGCCGCGGGCATGAACGTAGGGCGCCACCTGGCATCCGAGCGCGGGCATAGCACCTTGGCGGTGCTTGCGGATCGCGCCGCCCGTGTGGACGGCAGAATCGCAAGGGGCGTGTCGGCATACATCAAGCGCCTAAGTGATGTGAGGCGCCAGGGCGTGGGCGAAGCTGGCTCCGTCGAGGAGGACGAAAGAACCCATGCCGAGCGTACGCTTGGCCGCCGCGGCAAGGAAACGCTCAGCGACGCCTACACACGCCGCGCCACTGAGATCGCTCGATTCAACGCTGCATCCCTACCCGATCTCGAACGCCGCATTGGCACCGAGATGGCCGGCGCTGCGCCCCAAACCACCATGGCCGCGAGCGCAACCGCTGTACGCGGTATGACATTCCTCCAGAGCAAGATTCCGGCAGCCTTGCAGGATACCACTCTCGCTCTGCCACAACTCAACAAGCGGCAGGTCTCGCCGCTCGAGGCGATGCGATTCGCGCGCTACGTCGAAGTTGTGGACGATCCACTGACGGTACTCGACGCCATGGCCACTGGCCGCCTGTCGCGGCAGCACGTCGAAGCTCTGCAGGCTGTGTATCCACACCTGTATACCGACATCCGAGGCCGCACGTGGCAGGCCATGGCAAAAGCTAAGGATCCGCCGCCCTACGCCGAGCGCGCCTTTTACGGCCGGCTGTGGGATCTGCCGACGTCGCGCTCACTCTCTCCCTCGAGCATTCTGCGCACACAGCGCTCTTTTCAGCCGGCCGAGGCGCCCGCTGCGCCCTCTGCCCCGTCTCCGCCGCGCCGATCTGGCGGAAGCACTGCTAATTCGATAGCATCGCGGGTTGATCAGCTAGAATCGGCAGAATTGACAGTGTAGTACGAAATGGCGACAGTCAACACCCAACAGCATACCTCCGCCGTCTACGTTTTCTTCGACGACAGCGCCGACTTTGACGTGTACGCCAACGATCCGCGGTCGGCAAGCGCCACGGGCACCGACAAGGGTCGCCCCTGCCGCGGCATCCTGATCACGACTGCCGGCACGCTCCATACCATTCGCCTGGACGGCACCACTGTCGACATTACGGACAGCATCCCGGCCGGCACGTTCGTGCCCATCCAGTGCAAGTCGATTCGCGCCGCCGGCACGTGCAAGGGGCTTGTGTGTTACTAGCCCATGCACATTGCGATCCGTACAAGTATCGACTCGAGTAACGCTCAGGGTCTAGGTGGCGGAGGCGGCGCTTCAACACCGCTACATCTCGAGCTGACGACGTTCATCGCCGCTGGCAACTGGACGCCGCCGGCCGTCTTTCAGTCGCCTACGGGTGTCGCCAACAAGGCGCGCGGGCGGTGCTGGGCCGGCGGCGGCGGGGGCGGGACTGCCGTGGGTGGTGGTGGCGGTGGCGCGTACGCCGAAGACGAGTTCGCGGCGACTCCTGCCGTGGCGGTCGCCGTAGCCGGCATCGCG
>DATFGV010000324.1:0-2921 GCA_035249115.1 Vineibacter sp. | reverse complement strand
CGTCACTGGAGTGACGCGCCCCCAGCCTCCACTTCGTGGGGAGGACAGAAACGGAGGAATCGCCATGTCACTCGCGAATGCCATCGACCCCATCCTGCGCCGCGCCGCCGAGTCGGGCGACGTGCCCGGCGTGGTCGCCATGGCCGCCAACGAAAGCGGCGTCATCTACGAGGGCGGCTTTGGCAAGCGCGACCTTGCCAAGCCCGACGCGATGACGCCGGACACGGTCGTCTGGCTCGCCTCCATGACCAAGGCGGTCACAGGTGCTGCGGCCATGCAACTGGTCGAGCGCGGCAAGGTCAGGCTGGAGCACAACGCCGCCGACTTGGTGCCCGAACTGGCCAATCCGCAGGTGCTGGAAGGCATGGACGGCGACACGCCGAAGCTGCGCCCGGCGAAGAAGCCGATCACCGTGCATCACCTGATCACGCATACCGCCGGCTTTGGCTATGACATCTGGAGCCCGCTGCTCGGCCAGTACATGCAAGCGACGGGCACGCCCGGCATCATCTCCTGCAGCAACGCGGCGCTTCGCCTGCCGCTGCTGTTCGATCCCGGCGAACGCTGGAACTACGGCATCAACATCGACTGGCTGGGCAAGATCGTCGAGGCGGTGCACGGCAAGAAGCTCGACCGCGTGCTGGCCGAGGAAATCTTCGAGCCGCTGGGCATGACCGACATCGGCTTCAAGATCGGCCCGGCGCAACGCGGCCGCCTGGCCAACATCCACCAGCGTGGCGACGACGGCGGCCTGACGCCGACCGGCCTGGAACTGGAGCAGAACCCCGAGTTCCACATGGGTGGCGGCGGCCTCTACGGGACCGCTGCAGACTACCTCGCCTTCGCCCGCATGCTGATGGCTGGCGGCGCGCTCAACGGCAGGCGCGTGCTCAAGAGCGACACCGTGGCGCTGATGGCGAAGAACGGCATCGGCGACCTCAGCCCGACGGTGCTCAAGACCGCGGCGCCGCCGCTGTCGCTCGACGCCGATTTCTTCCCCGGCCTGCCGGCCAAATGGGGCCTGTCCTTCTACATCAACGCCGCGCCGGCGCCGACCGGCCGCTCGGCCCAGTCGCTGGCCTGGGCGGGGCTTGCCAACACCTACTACTGGATCGATCCGGTGCGTCAGCTGACCGGCGTGATCCTGATGCAGATCCTGCCGTTCTTTGACACCAAGGCGATCAAGCTGTTCCGCGACTTCGAGACCGCCGTCTACGGCGCCACCGCGGCCAAGGCGGCGTAGGCGAGCTGCGATCACACGCTAACTGTCTTCCCGAGCTGCAGGCGAGGGATCTAGGAAGGTGCTGCCTAGATCCCGCGCTGCGCACGGGATGACAATCGCGATCACGGTTGTAGAGATGAGATGGCTGCGACCCCCAATTCAGATTGGTCGCTGGACGAGTGAATAGGTGGATTGCATGACCTACACGAGCTTGCTGTGGGAGCGATTCGATGCCGTTCTGCGCATCACCACCAACCGGCCGCATGTACTCAATGCACAGAGCCGCGTGTTGCTGGTGGAGCTCGACGAGGCATTGAAGCGTGCCGCCGACGATGTGGACATCAAGGTCATCATCATCGCCGGCGCCGGCAAGCATTTCTCGGCCGGCCACGACCTTGGCAGCCCGGAGGAGATGGAGGACCAGAAGCGCCATCCGGTGAAACCGGGCTTCGAGGGCGAGTACCGGCGGCTGTCGGAGCTGTTCCTCGACACCTGCCTGCGCTGGCGCGACGTGCCGAAGCCGACCATCGCCCAGGTCCAGGGCTATTGCATCATGGGTGGCCTGATGCTGGCCTCGTGCTGCGACCTGATCGTGGCGGCCGACGACGCGCTGTTCGCCGACCGCGCGGTGCGCTGGGGCGGTGCGCACGTGCAGTACTTCTCGATGCCGTGGGATCTGGGTCCCCGCAAGACCAAGGAGTACCTGTTCACCGGCGAGTTCTTCACCGCCGCCCAGGCCGAGGCCATGGGCTTGGTCAACAGGGTCGTGCCGCGCGCTGCACTGGAAGACGAGACGCTCGACCTCGCCAAGCGCATCGCCGTCAACGACTCCTGGGCGTTGCGCATGGCCAAGCGCTCGGTCAACGAGATGATGGACGCGCAGGGCCAGCGCGCCGCCATCGAAGGCGCCTTCAAGAACTACATGCTGACCATCCCGACCCGCATCGAGCGCGGCACCTACGGACCCGCCGCGCGCGAGAAGGCGCCCAAGGACCGCTTCGCCGTGCTCAACCGCAAGCCAGGGATCTAAACCTCTCCCCAGCGGGGAGAGGTCGGCACGCGACAGCGTGCCGGGTGAGGGGGTCGCCGAACAGTCGAGGCGATTCAGAGGAACGTCAGCGTTGTCGGGCCGCCCCCTCACCCGCCGCGCTACGCGCGTCGACCTCTCCCCGCTGGGGAGAGGTCATGACACCAGCTTCCGGAACACGTTCACGAAGCGGTCGACGTCCTCGGCATCGTTGTAGACGTGCGGGCTGATGCGCAGGCGGCCCAGCCGCGGCGCGGCGTAGACGCGTTCGGCCGCCAGGTTCTCGACCAGCTTGTCGGGCATGCCCGAGGGGAACGCGACGCACAGGAGGTGTGGCGCGCGCAATTTCGGGTCGGGCAGGCGGGCGTTCTTGATGTTGCCCAGGCTTTCGCTCAGCCGCTCGGTCAGCATGGCCAGCCGCTGCTCGATCGCCGCCTGGCCCCAGCCCGCCATCATCTCCATGCCGACCGCCGCCATCTCCATTGAGATGAAATGATCCCGTTCGCCCATGTCATAGCGCCGCGCACCGGTCACGTAGGCGGCGTCCTTTATGTAGGGCACCTGATCGGCGGCTATGCCGCGACGGCCGAACGCGGTCTGCTCCAGCGGCACGCCATCCTGGTGGCGCTTGGCGACGTACAGGAAGGCGCGCCCATAAGGGCCCAGCACCCA
>DATFGV010000323.1:0-3375 GCA_035249115.1 Vineibacter sp. | reverse complement strand
GTCACCGAACATTCTCAGGGCTCGACCGCGGTGATGGCGCTCGCCAACCTCGCGATGGCGACCGGCAACATCGGCCGGCCCGGCGTCGGGGTGAACCCGCTGCGCGGCCAGAACAACGTGCAGGGCGCGTGCGACATGGGCAGCTTCCCGCACGAGCTGTCGGGCTATCGCCACGTCTCCGACGACGCCGCGCGCGACATGTTCGAGAAGCTATGGGGCGCGCCGATCGACCGGGAGCCGGGCCTGCGCATCCCCAACATGCTCGATGCCGCGGTCGACGGCGTATTCAAGGGCCTCTACATCCAGGGCGAGGACATCCTCCAATCCGACCCCAACACCCGGCATGTCGCCGCCGGCCTCGCGGCGATGGAATGCGTCGTGGTCCACGACCTGTTCCTCAACGAGACCGCCAATTACGCGCACGTCTTCCTGCCCGGCTCGACCTTCCTCGAGAAGAACGGGACCTTCACCAACGCCGAGCGGCGCATCCAGCCGGTGCGCAAGGTGATGACGCCGCTCAACGGCCATGAGGATTGGGAGATCACCCAGCTGCTCGCCAACGCGCTCGGGCTCGGCTGGCGTTACACGCATCCGGCGCAGATCATGGACGAGATCGCCGCGGTGACGCCGACGTTCGCGGGCGTGAGCTTCGCCAAGCTGGACGCGCTCGGATCGGTGCAATGGCCGTGCAACGATCAGGCGCCCGAGGGAACGCCGGTGATGCACATCGACCATTTCGTCCGCGGCAAGGGCAAGTTCGTGCGCACCGAATATATCGCCACCGACGAGAAGACCGGGCCGCGCTATCCACTGCTGCTCACCACCGGCCGCATCCTCAGCCAGTATAATGTCGGCGCGCAGACACGGCGCACCGCCAACGTCCTGTGGCACGAGCAGGATCTGCTCGAAATCCATCCGTTCGATGCCGAGAGCCGCGGCGTCGGCGAAGGCGATTGGGTCAAGCTGGCCAGCCGCGCCGGCGAGACGACGCTGCGCGCGACGATCACCGATCGGGTCGCGCCGGGCGTCGTCTACACGACCTTCCACCATCCGATGACGCAGGCCAATGTCGTCACCACCGAATATTCGGACTGGGCCACCAACTGCCCCGAATATAAGGTGACGGCGGTGCAGGTCTCGCCCTCCAACGGGCCGACCGAGTGGCAGGAATTTTACGAGGCCCAGGCCGCGGCGAGCCGTCGCATCGAGGCGGAGGCGGCGGAGTAATGAGTCAGTCGCTCGACCGGCTCGTATACATGGCCAACCAGATCGCGCGCGAGTTCGCGAGCCAGCGCCCCGCGGAAGCCGCCGAGGCCACCTACGACCACCTCTGGCATTTCTGGGATCCGCGCATGCGCGCTATGATCATGGCGCACGAGGCAGCCGGCGGAGAAGGCCTGGACGATATCGCCCGAGCCGCGGTCCGCAAGCTCGCGGCATCGCGCGGCGTACCGACGCCGGTGACTCGCGCGACCGAGTTCGGCGGCCACGACGATGGCAGGATGTCGGACGCAGGATAAACGCGCCCGGACGACATTCGAAGAATGCGCTCTCACCGAAAATGCCTGCCTTTTCCGGCGTGCGCTCCGCACGAATGAGGATCGTTAACGAGATTTTCAATCTCTATATTTAGTTACCGCCGGGCCGGGGATTTCCCGGTATTTGGTGGGACAAATTCACTCATGATCACGTCAATCAAAGCGCGCTTCGCGACGACACTGCTTTGCGCCGGACTCGGCAGTGCGGCAAACGCTGCGACGCAAGGAAGCCTTGGCGCCACCTCGACGGGCAGCGTTTCGATTTCCGCATCGGTACCCAACCGTACCCAGATCACCGGTCTGAGCGACATATCATTCGCCAACGCGGACCCGACCACGGCGGCATCCAACGCGCAGAATATCTGCGTCTGGAGCAATACGAGCACCAAGGGGTATAACGTCACGGCCACGGGAAGCGGAGCGGCAGGTGCCTTTACTCTCGCCAGCGGTGCGCTGCCTGTCGTTCCCTATAGCGTGCAATGGAGCCAAAGCTCCGGTCAGACCTCAGGCACGTCACTCACAAAAGCGGTAGCGCTGACCGGCCAGATCTCGACCGCGACGCGGCCGACCTGCAGCTCCGCGCCGGCAACGACCGCGAGTCTGATCACGACCATCGCCGCCACCGATCTGCAGAACATGGTTTCGGCTGCCAGCTACACCGGAACGCTGACGCTCGTCGTAGCGCCTGAATAAGGCGCGCAACGGACGAGGCAGGACATGCGTCGCTCTTTGCCGGCCGCGCTCGTTAACCATGTTTGGCGTGGCCGGACCGGCTTGGCAGCGGCTCTTTGCATCGGCTTCTGCGCGGGTACGGCCCATGGCCAGCAAGCCCGCATCACGAAACTGACCGATGTCGCCTTTGGTACGATTTCCAATCTCGGCATCGACGCGAGCCGCAGTCAGAACGTGTGCGCCTACAGCAGCGCCTCGCTCAAAGGCTATTCCGTTCGCGCCACCGGCTCTGGAACGTCCGGAGCCTTCTCGCTCGTCAACGGCGCCAGACAGGTAGCGTATGAGGTGCAGTGGAGCGGAACGTCGGGACAGACGTCGGGAACGGCGCTTTCCTCAGGGGTTACCCTAGGGGGCTTCGTCAGCACTGCGAGCAGTTCGAACTGCAGCACGGCGCCGCTCACGACGGCGAGCCTGATCGTTCTCCTCCGCGCAGCGACGCTTTCGACAGCAACAGCCGGCACATACAGCGGCACCCTCACCCTTATCATCGCGCCTGAATGAACATCGGCCCGGGACGTGAAGCGATCAGCTCTCTGCCTCTTGCAGGTGCTCTTGATGTGCACGCCTGCTCACGGCGCGAAGGCGGCTGCCAACCGGCCGGTGACTTTCGCCTATGGCGCCGCCCCGGCGGGGTTCGAGCAACTTGTCGAACCGCAGGACGTGGTTGTGGACATGGTCTTCGGGGGCAAAAGCATCGGCCAGGCCAGGATAACCGCTACGTCCGACACGGTGACGTTTGGCGACGTTGCGGCGGTTGTCGCGCTCCTGCCCCAAGTCCGCGACCGCTCCGCAGTCGCAAACGCCTTGAGCGGCCCTCTCGATGCGCATGTCTCTTCATTGTGTGCAGCCGCCCATGGCACCAGCTGCGGGCATCTTGCGCCCGGCGAAACCGGCGTCATTTACGACCCCGACAGTTTTCGGCTGCATATGTTTGTAAATCCGGCGTGGCTGGAGGTCGAAGCCGTGGATGAGCAGCGCTACCTGGCGCCTCCGACCTCGGCGCCCTCTGTCGTGGACTCGTTCACGGCCGCGATCTCGGGCACGGTCGGGGATTCGCCGCTCTACAATCTGCAAAACCATGTCGTGTTCGGCAGCGGCAACAAGC
>DATFGV010000322.1:0-12724 GCA_035249115.1 Vineibacter sp. | reverse complement strand
CGCCGCGCCAACAGGCGGCCCGGCCGGCGCCGCAGGCCAGCGTCGACGGCCCCTGGCGCGGCCAGGTCTGCTTCCGCCGCCTGGCGCTCACTCCCGGCAACGAAACCTGTGGCGCGCTCAGCTTGTCGATCTCCGGCGGCGCCGCCAGCGGCAATTGGGTGGTCAACAGCGTGACGTACGGGATCGCCGGCACCTTGGGCAACGAGGGCGGCCGCATCACGCTCGACATGCCGCCCACCGGCCGGGGCTCGACCCTGGGCGGCACATTCACCCTGGCGGTGCGCTTCACCGGCACGGCGCTGCAGGGGCAAGGCTACACCCAGAACGATGTTTTGGTGATCTTCTCGGCCGGCCGTTAACGCCCTCCGCCCTGCACTGGGCCGAGGTTTCCGCCATCGCACCGCCGACCATTGTCCGCAGCCGGACGAGCGACGCTGGCGCCGGGACGAGGGAGCCTTTGGTGACACCGAACGTTGACTCGCTTGCGGCGGCGTTCACCCGAGCGGGCGACGGCTGTGGTCAGGACGACGGGAGAGCAGCCATTCGCGATCAATGGCAATGTGGGGCAATTCGACTCGCCGGCGGCGCGATGGCAAGGTCACGACCAGCTCAAGGCACCGACCGCGGAGAGATGTATGCCTGCCCGGATCGAGTTCTTTTTCGACTGCTCCAGCCCGTGGACCTACCTGGCTTTTCACGCCATCCAGCCGATCGCCGCCGAGGCCGGCGCCACCATCGAGTGGAAGCCGATCCTGGTCGGTGGCATCTTCAACACGGTCAACGACTCGGTCTACCGCAGCCGCGAGAACCCCAATCCGCGCAAGCTCGCTTACGCCGCCAAGGACATGGCCGACTGGTCCCGCCTCTACGGTCTGCGCATCAAGATGCGGCCGACCGTCTTCCCGGTGAACAGCGTCAAATGCATGCGCGGCGCCTTCGTGGCGCTGGAGGCCGGCAAGCTGGTGCCCTACGCCACCGCCGCCTTCGATATCTACTGGGGCGACGACAAGGACATTTCCCAGGACGCGGTGCTGACCGAGGTCGTCAACAAGGTCGGACTCGAACGAGCCGCGTTTTTCGTCAAGATCGCCGAGCCCGCCTACAAGGAGCGCCTCAAGGCCAATACCGACGAGGTGATCGCCCGTGGCGGCTTCGGATCGCCGACCATGTACGTCAACGGTTCCGACATGTATTTCGGCAATGATCGACTGCCGTTGTTGCGCGAGGCGTTGCAGCGGGCGGCATAGAGTCTGACCGCATCGGTGTGCAGGAAAAATCCCTGCCACTAATGACAAACCAGCTTTCGTGTGTCGTGCAAGTTGCTATAACCGTTCGGTTTTCCGTCCTCAGTGAGGTTTTTATGATGGTTCCGTCCCTGCGCGCAGCGGTCCTGGCCGTCGCCGCCACGAGCGTCCTGGCCGCCTGCGAGGAGCAGGCGCGGACCACAGCCACGCCGTCGACCGCCTATGCGAAGACGTCGACCGCCACGGCGGCGCCGCGTGGCGCTTGCCTGGCGCCCGAGGAATTACAGGCGGTGCGCAACGAGATCACTTGGCAGCAGTTCTACAACGCCGCCATCCAGTGTGAGAAAGGCACACCCGCCTTTCGAAGCGAATACGGCGCCTTCCGCAACAAATACCGTGGCGACATCGAGGCCAACAACGCGCAGTTCCAGCGCGCTGCCGGCAAGGTCCGCGTCTCGCGCGATGGCCTGAAGCTGGAGATCGCCAATCGCGACGGCCCCAGCGCCGGCGGCAACCCGCGCTACTGCGCCGAGGCACAGCAGGCCTTCCGTTGGGCGCTGTCGACGCAACCGGTGCAGCTCGCGCAGGTGCCGCCGATGCTCGACTTCACGCCGGACATGGGCCTGCGCAGCTGCGCGGCGACCCCAGCAGCGACGCCGGCCCGCAAGTAACACCGTCCGCAGCAAAACACGCGACCCTGGGAGCGCGGGCGCCGAGTCGCGCCGGCCGCCGCGTGTTGTGCGCTCGGCTGCGCCGTCGGACACAATCAGGCACAAAAAGAAACGGCCGGGGTGACCCGGCCGTTTCGCATTGTTGTATGGATCGGGCTTACTGCAGCACGATCTCGACGCGGCGGTTCTGCGGCTCGCGCACGCCATCCGCCGTCGGGACCAGCGGCTGGCTCTCGCCGCGGCCCACCACCGCGATGTTCGCCGCCGGGATGCCCTCGCGGACCAGCTGATCCTTGACCGCGTTGGCGCGGCGCAGCGACAGCGCCATGTTGTAGGCGTCGCTGCCCGAACGGTCGGCGTGGCCGGTGACGCCGATGCGCGTCCTGTTGCCCGCCTTGGCGGCGGCGGCGGCCTGCTGGATCGTCGTCACCGCCTGCGCCGTCAGGTTGGCGCGGTCGAAGTCGAAGAACACGATGTACTGGGCGGTCGGTCCCGGTGTGACCGGCGGCGCTGCGGCCGGCGCCGGCGGACCGAACTTGTAACCGACGGTCAGGAAGCCGGAGTGATCGTAGATGTCACGGCCGCTGATGAAGGTGTTGACGAACTTGTAGTCCGCCGAGATGAAGACGCCGCTCGGGAAGGCGTACTTGACGCCGGCGATGCCCTGCATGGCGAACTTCGTGATGCTCGCGCTCGCGCCACCGGCACGCGCCTCGACGTAGTTGATGCCGGCGCCGATGCCGAGGTGCGGCGAAAGCGGGCTGCCGAGCGCGAAGTCATAAAGGAAGTTCACAAAGCCGCCGAACTGGTCGACGGACACGCCGCGCACTTTGTTGTAGCGATAGACGCCTTCCAACTCGACGCGCGGGCCGACGAAGTCATAGCCGATCACGCCGCCGATGCCGAAGCCGATCTTCTCACCGCCGACGCGCGGCAGGTCCAGGAAATTGACGCCGCCCTCGAGGCCGACATAGAAGCCCGGCAGTCCCGCCTGAGCGTGCGCCGCCACTGGGGCCGCGACGAGAGCCGCAGCAACAACGGCTCCGAATTTCATCTTCATAGGGTATCCCCTCTCTTGGTCCAAACACACACACGTGACGAAGGGGCGGGGTCGATACGCACCCTCTTCACCGGCGACTATATACGATGATGTCCGGGTCGCAATGGGCCGGGCCGCGCCAACACAGCGAAATCCAATCGCTGTGGCATTCGTGCAACAGTCCACTAAAGCGAAAATACGTGTGTTAATTCAATCGCTTGACTATCCACCTTCGCTTCACACCGATGCACGAAATCGCGCCGCGAGAGCAGCCGCTAGCGTGGGTTGATCTTGTACTGGAAACCCACCACCCCGCCCCGATCGCGGGCGGAAATCACGGGGGTGGCGCCACCACTTGACAGGTCACCGGAGGTCCCTGGCAGGTTGCGCAGATCGGTCGGTGACGGCGCTGTGCCGCCGGTTCCATTGCGCCAGCCTTCGTCATTGGCCAGCTCGGCGCGGCGCACCTTGGCGTCCAGGCCGTCGGGGCCGGTGTTCAGCTTCAGCGGTCGCGCCATCGGTCCCGCCGCCGGCAGCGCGGCGGGTCCGGCTCCTGTCGCGATTTCGGCCGCGCCGAGCAACACGCCGCCGGCGTCTACCGGTCGCGGCCGATCCAGGTCGATCCGGTTGCCGGGTGTCAACGTGCGCGGCGGCGCGGCGACCATGGCCTTGGCACCATCATCGATCAGATGTTCGGCGTTCGCGGCGGCTGACACCGCCACGCCGAGCAACGCCACCGCCATGCTGATCGTGATTTGGCCCCAGCGCATGACCCCATCCCCTGCGGCACGATTGTCGAGGCCGCTTGATCGTTGGACGCATGAACTAAGCCGTTGTCACCGACCTTAGCCCGCCGGCAAGGCCGGCTCAAGCACCCCGATACGCGTCGGAAGCGCTTGACGGTACGGGTGAAAGGGCCAGCATGCCGGCGTTCGCGCCATCCCGAAATCCGGAGCCATGCCATGGGCCAGTACAGCACCGTCGCCACCGAAGGCCGCCTGATGACCGTCACCATCAACCGGCCGGAGGTCTATAACGCCTGCCACCCCATGGCCAACCAGGAGCTGTCGGACGCTTTCGATGCTTTCGCCGCCGACCCCGAGCTTTGGGTGGCGATCATCACCGGCGCCGGCGACAAGGCGTTCTGCGCCGGCAACGACCTGAAATATCACGCGGAATTGCAGGCCAAGACGGGCAAGCGGCCGAACCACCCGCCGCAGGGCTTCGGCGGCCTGGCCAACCGCTTTAACCTCGACAAGCCGGTGATCGCCGCGGTCAACGGCGTGGCGATGGGCGGCGGCTTCGAGATCGCGCTCGCCTCCGACATCATCATCGCCTCGGACAAGGCGACCTTCGCCCTGCCCGAGCCGAAGGTCGGCCTCGCCGCCGGCGCCGGCGGCATGCAGCGGCTGAGTCGCATGGTCCCGCTGAAAAAGGCGATGGGCATGATGCTGACGGGCCGCCACGTGCCGGCGCAGGAGGGCTACGAGCTCGGCTTCGTGACCGCCGTCGTGCCGCACGCCCAGCTGATGGCCGAGGCGCGCCGCTGGGCCGGCCAGATCCTGGAGTGCTCGCCCATGAGCGTGCGCGCCACCAAACAGGTGGTCATGCGCTCGCTCGACGTGCCGGCGCTGCAGTCCGCCATGCACAACAGCCACTATCCGGCGTTCGTCGCCATGGCCCACAGCGAGGACACGATCGAGGGACCGAAGGCCTTCGCCGAGAAGCGCAAGCCCAACTGGAAGGGCCGCTGACCCGCTAATGCATGTTCCGGCCCTACGGAATCAGTCTTCCCGGGAGCGCGGGCGTCTCGCCCCGCCCTTGAGCGGGCCGGAGGCCCGCGCTCCCAGGTTCCAATCGATCGGGATACGCTTTGGAAGCCGGACGACAGAAGGCCGACAGAAAGGCCCACAAAACATGCCGACCTGGATGGAAACGCGGCTGTTTGCGCGGACGCTGAGGGCGCGCCTCGCCAGTGGCGCGTCGTGGTCGACACCGTTGATGGCGGCATCTCCTTGCCGGTCAGGGACGCGTGTTCAGGCGGATGAATTCGGTGACGTTGGCGGCGTCACAAGGGCGGCCGCGCACCGGGATCGCCATGCGTGGATCGGTGCCCATCCAGCCGACGCGGCCGCCGTCGGCATAACGGCACACGAACAGATCGCCGCGTCGCGGGTCGGCGACCAGGACGTAGCCGAACACGCCGCAGTTTTGCCGTAAGCACCAGCCCCAGCGCAGCATTTCACCCTCGCGGGTCACTGGCTGTTCGATGCCGTTGGGCCGCAGCGCCTCGCGCGCCATCGCCGCGCCCAACGCCTCGTTCGCCGCCTGTCGCAGGCCCGGAAGCTCCCACAGCCGCAGCACGTTTCCCTCGGCGGTTTCGGAGCCGATGACGCCGACCCATTGCGCGACCGGCGCCAGCCGCTCCGCGCGCGGGTTGGGCGCCTGGGCCGCGACGGCGGCCGGCAACAAGGCGATCCCGAGCCCGAACCATCCGACCAGCCGCCGGCCCGACATCGTGAGGCTCCCTTGAATTGTTCGATCATGGCGCCTGTGCGCCGCTCAATGTAGCTCGCGGCGGCGACGCTGTGTATGACCGATGCTGGCCGCGTCGGCGCGGTGACGGACAGGAGGCGCGATGTCATTCCCCAGTACGGCTGGCGCCCTCGCCGGCCTCAAGGTCATCGATCTGTCGCGCGTGCTGGGCGGGCCGTATTGCGCGCAGATGCTGGCCGACCACGGCGCCGAGGTGACCAAGGTCGAGCCGCCGCAAGGCGACGAGACGCGCGGCTGGGGTCCGCCGTTCGACGCCGAGGGCATTTCGGCGTATTTCGCCGGCATCAATCGCAACAAGCGGACGATCGGCCTGGATCTGAGCCGGCCGCAGGGGCGCGACGTGCTGCTGAAGCTGCTCGCCGGCGCCGACGTGCTGATCGAGAACTTCAAGACCGGCACCATGGAAAAGTGGAGCCTGGGCTACGAGGCGACCCTGGCGCCCAAGTTCCCGCGGTTGATCCACGCCCGCGTCACCGGTTTCGGCGCCGACGGACCGATGGGCGGTTTTCCGGGCTACGACGCCATGGTGCAGGCCTGGGGCGGCCTGGTGTCGGTCAACGGCGATCCCGGGGCGGGGCCGGTGCGCATCGGCGTGCCGGTGGTCGATCTTGCCACCGGCATGAACGCCTGCATGGGCATCCTGATGGCGCTGTACGAACGGCAGCGCTCCGGCAAGGGCCAGTTCGTCGACGCAACGCTTTTCGACAGCGCCGTCGCGCTGCAGCATCCGCACGCGCCCAACTACTTCATGGCCGGCGCCAAACCCAAACTGTACGGCAACAGCCACGGCAACCTGGCGCCCTACGCCAACTTCCCGACCCGCGGCCGCAACATCGTGATCGGCGCCGGCAACGACGCGCAATTCCGCAAGCTGGTGCAGCTGCTCGGCAAGCCGGCCCTGGCCGATGATCCGCGCTTCAAGACCAACAAGGACCGCATTGCCAACAAGCCGGCGCTGGAGGCCGAGTTGGCCGCCCTGACCGTCGAGCGCGACGGCGAATCCTTCGCCACCGAGCTGATGCAGAACGGTGTGCCCTCGGGCGCTGTGCTGGAGGTGCCCGACGTGATGGAGCATGGCCACACCAAGCACCGCGACATGGTGTGGGCGATGGACGGCTATCGCAATGTCGGCAATCCGGTGAAGCTCTCGCGCACGCCGCCGGCGCTGCGCAGCAAGCCCAAGGTGTTCGGTGCCGATACCCGCGCCGTGCTGAAGGCGCACGGCTACAGCGATGCGGAGATCGAAGCCCTGATTGCCTCGGAAGTCGTGCAGGCGGCCCGGCCTTAGCAACCAACTAACGGGTGGCCCGTTACGTTTCCGCCATGCCTTAGGATTGTTGAGATCTGACCGCCGCCAACGCGGACTATGAGTCTCGGATGTACCTTGCCTCACCAGCACGGCCGCGCTGGGTGGCGTAAGCATTGGCCGACTGCTCGTCGACCTCACAAGCGCTGAAAAGCGGATACGAAGGGTCGTCTGCCAGCACTTCGGCAAGCTGGTAGCAACGCCAACGCGGCTCGTACGTTAGATCAAATTGGTTCCTTCGCTTCTTGTGGCGAAAATGGAGAGGACTGCCCAGATGAGAATCGCCCAAGTTGCGCCGTTGTCTGAGTGTGTTCCGCCAAAGCTATATGGTGGCACCGAGCGGATTGTCTCCTTCCTTACCGAGGAATTGGTGCGGCGAGGGCATGACGTAACCCTTTTCGCAAGCGGCGATTCGACGACCGCCGCAAAGCTGGTTCGGTGCTCAGATACGGCGTTGAGGTTCAATCCATCGGTAAGGGACCATACTCCGTACCACATGGTCATGCTGGACGAAGTGCGCCGTCGGGCAAGCGATTTCGACGTCTTGCATTTTCACATCGACATCCTGCACTTTCCCACATTCCGCGGCATCGCCGACCGCACGATTACGACGTTGCACGGGCGTCTCGATTTGCCGGACCTCAAGCCCTTTTACGCTGCCTTCCCCGATATTCCGCTGGTTTCGATTTCGCGAGATCAGCGTCGTTACCTGAAGCGCCGGGTCAACTGGGTTGGTAACGTGCCCCATGGATTGCCGCGCAACCTCTTGCCCTTCGAGCAGCAACCGTCCCTTGACTATGTGGCGTTTCTGGGTCGAATTTCGCCAGAGAAGCGTCCGGATCGCGCGATCGAGATTGCCGCGCGGGCGAAAGTCCCGCTGCGGATAGCGGCCAAGATTGACAAGGTTGACGAAGCCTACTGGAACGAGGTTGTTGCACCACTTGTCAGGACCCACGATAACGTCGAGTTCATCGGTGAGATCAATGAGGCCCAGAAGGCTAAGTTCCTTGGCAATGCCCGCGCGCTTCTCTTTCCGATCGACTGGCCGGAGCCGTTTGGGCTGGTCATGATCGAAGCGATGGCCTGCGGCACACCGGTTATCGCCTTTGAGGCGGGCGCCGTACGGGAGGTGATCAGTGATGGTGTGTCGGGGCAGGTAGTGAACAGCGTGGACGAGGCTGTCGAGGCGATTTCACGGCTGCACACTTTCAATCGCTCTACAGTGCGTTCAATCTTCGACGACCGCTTCACCGCCGAACGAATGACTCAAGACTACCTGAAGATCTATCGGAGTCTGCCGGGCGTTCGGCCCGGCCCCGTCACTGTCCCTCGGTTGGCTGGATACGACATCGATTCCGGCCCAAGACCCGTCTCACCATAGCGCTATGCCGGTCAGCGACGCGGCGGCACTAACAGGAGTGACTGGCCAGGGAAGCGGCGACAAATCTCAGTTTTTCGTACCGGCATTAGTCGGCCAGGACGAGCATCGGCCCCACGTCCTCAAACAGGGGGACACGTTCGCCGTGTTCGACCGCAGGGGCGATGCGGTGACTGGTCCCGCGAGCTCGGACGGATTGTTTCACCGCGATACCCGCTTCCTGTCGCATCTGCGCCTGGCTGTAGGCGGGGCAGCGCCGATCTTGCTCCAATCGACGCTCAATGACGACAACACCATCCTGACGTGTGATCTCACCAATCCCGACCTCTACGACCAGGACGGCCGTGTTGTACTGATGCACGACCTGATCCACATCCGACGGTCGCGCTTCCTCTGGAATGCGGCATGCCTCGAACGTCTGACAGTCCGCAACTTTGACCGCGTGCAGCGCGAACTCCTGCTACAGGTGGCGTTCGCTGCCGACTTCGCCGACCTGTTTGAGGTGCGGGGGACACGGCGCCACGTGCGCGGAACGATTCACGCACCGATGCTGACTTCGGACAGCGTAACTCTGGGATACACCGGACTGGATCGCGTTGTACGCAAGACCGCTTTGACGTTCGATCCAAGCCCGAGCCGCCTTGATCACGACCTCGCAACATTTGAGATATTGCTTCCATCGAGAGAGTCTCGGAGCATCTTCATGCTCATTCAGTGCGACGCGGACGACTCCAGCCAGACGCCGCGGCGCATGTTCTTCTCCGGCCTGCGCGCCGCCAGTCGCGCGCGTCGCAGAGTGTCGTCGCGGCGCGCATCACCGACAACTTCGAACGCAGTGTTCAATGAGACGGTGCAGCGGAGTCTGAGCGACCTGGACATGCTCAGCACTGACACTGAACATGGGCCATACCCGTACGCCGGTATTCCTTGGTTCAGCACGGTGTTTGGACGCGACGCCCTGATAACCGCGCTGCAAACGCTTTGGCTCGACCCGACGATAGGCCGAGGAGTCCTGCGCTACCTTGCCTCGCGGCAGGCAACGACAACCGATCCGACGGCAGATGCCCAACCGGGAAAAATCCTGCACGAGGTCCGGCACGGCGAGATGGCCCAACTCGGCGAGGTACCATTCCGGTATTATTACGGCAGCGTCGATTCGACACCGTTGTTCGTCGTTCTCGCCGGCGCCTATCTCGCGCGCACAGGCGACGTGGCGACCATTCGGCACCTGTGGACCAACATCAGCTCAGCTCTCCAGTGGATCGAGTCGTACGGTGATTGCGACGGCGATGGCTTTGTGGAGTACGGCCGAATGTCGCCGGACGGGCTTGTCAATCAAGGCTGGAAAGACAGCCATGATTCGATTTTTCACGGTGATGGATACCTTGCGCGCGGCCCGATCGCGCTTGTCGAGGTCCAGGCCTATGTCTACGGCGCTTGGCGCGCAGCCGCGGAAATCGCTCACGCTCTTGGGTCCCTGGAAGATGCCTCCGCGTGGCGCAACAAAGCCGAGGCGTTTCGGCGGCAATTCGACATCAGCTTCTTTGACGAAGCGCTTGGCACTTATGTGCTGGCGTTGGATGGCGACAAACAGGCCTGCCGGGTTCTGACCTCGAACGCCGGTCATGCGCTGTTTACGGGCCTGGCCTATCCCGAGCGTGCCAAGCACGTCGTGCGCACCTTGACGGGCAGCTCCTTGTTCTCCGGCTGGGGCATTCGGACCGTTGCAACGACCGAGGTCCGCTACAACCCGATTAGTTACCACAACGGGTCAGTCTGGCCGCATGACAATGCTCTCATCGCCGCAGGCTTTGCCCGCTACGGCTTTCATCGCGAGGTGTTGAAAGTCTTCGAAGCCCTGTTTGCCGCGTCGAGCTCGATCGACCTGCGCCGGCTGCCCGAGCTGTTTTGCGGTTTTCCACGAAAACGCAATCAGGGGCCGACGTCTTATCCTGTCGCATGTTCGCCTCAGGCATGGGCCGCCGCGGCGCATCTGTCATTGATCCAATCCAGCCTCGGGCTCGGCTTCGACCCACAGGCTGGCAACGTCATATTCGATCGGCCGGTGCTTCCCACATTTCTGAACGAAATCGTGCTGCGCCGACTATCCCTGAACGACGCAACGATCGACGTGGTCATCAGCAGAACGCCGTCCGGCATGATAGTTGCCAATCTCTCTCGACAAGGGAATATCGGCGTTCTCGCGAATACCTAGCCCGGATATCTCAAACCTCGGTCATCAACTGCATTCGTTGGTGGGGTCACAACAACGCAAGCTATCGTCCTGAGCGAAGCGAAAGACCTTTTGGACCGTCGTTTGGCACGAGACGCAGGGAGACGCACAGTGTGTGCTTCGTCGGCCTGTGCGGTTCGATGGCTCAATAGGTTTTTCGCTTCGCTCAGGACGACAGAAACTGCATGTCGACACCGCAGCGTTCCGCGGTTGGTTTGAGAAATGCGGTAGAGTCCGCGCTCCGCTCGGAATGGCAAGCAGATCGGACGGCCAGCTCAGGAGAAGCGCATGACACCGGACGACATCGACCGCATCGCCGCCGCCCTGCTCGACGCGCGGCGGCGCTTTGTGCAGATCACGCCGCCCGGTCCGACGCCGGCGAGCGAAGCCGAGGTCTATGCCATCCAGGACAAGGTCGCCGCCGCGCTGGGCCCGGTCGAGGGCTGGAAGGTCGGTGCCCGCGCCCCCGACGCGACGCCGACCTGCGCGCCGCTGCTGGCCGGCCATGTCGTGCCCGGTCCGGCGCGCTTCGAGGCCAGCACCATGCACAGGCACGGCGTCGAGGCCGAGGTGGCGTTCCGGATCGGCCACGACCTGCCGGCGTCGCGCACGGCGCCCGACGCCGCGACGGTGCTCGACGCCGTCGCCAGCGCCCATGTCGTGATCGAGGCGGTCGACACGCGGCTGGCCAACCGCGAGTCGCTCGACCCGCTCTGGCCGCTGGCCGACAACGGCATGAACAAGGCGCTGGTCGTCGGCCCGGCTTTCGCCGGCTGGCGCGCGCTCGACTACGACCGCCAGCCCGTGACCTTGCTGGTCGACGGCAAACCGCTGGTCGATCGCGCCGGCGGCAATACCGGCGGCTCGCCGCTGCGGCTGCTGGTCTGGCTGGCGAGCCACGTCGTGACGGTGCGCGGTGGGCTGCGCGCCGGCCAGATCGTCACCACCGGCTCCTGGGTCGGCCTGCACTTCGTCGCGCCCGGCGCCGAAGTCGTGGCCCGCTTCCCCGGCCTGGGCGAAACGTCGATCAGCTTTCCGGCGTGAGCGAGGCCGTCACATACGGCGCGCAACGGCACCGCCTGTTGCGCCGTTTACGATCGTCCTGACTGCGGCGGCGACCTCACACCACACTGGACTGGCCTACGGCCATCGCAGCGTGCGGATACAGGCGGACGTTCCACGGGCTGCCCTGATTCTGGCCCGAGGCAAACTGCGTCAATGAGAGGAAGGAGAGACCGTTCGGCCCATACTCGTAGAAGCCCGGAGACGTCGAGTAGAAAAGCAGCCGCGTGGCATTCCAGAAGATGCAGGAGTAGAAGATCGAGTTGTTCGAACCGGCGGCCGCAACGATCTGCGCGACCGTCGGCTGCGGCGCGGCGAAGCCTGGCGGCGGGCGGTCCGCCTTGATGAGCTTGGCGAACGCCTCGCCGGTCTGGATGTTCATCGACGCCTTGATCGGCAAGCCGCGCACCGAAACCCAGAAGGAATAGCGATCGAAAGCGAGCGTGTCCGCCGCCGCCGCCAGGCGATTGTCGGGACCCACGAACCAGGCGTTGTGGGTCAAGGACGCATTTGGCAGCTGCGTCCAGAAGAGGCGATGCCCTTGCGGCGGCGACCGCGGCACGCAGGGCAAGGCGGCCAAGGCGGCGGCAATCTCGGTCATGTCGACGGGGCCGCCGCCCACCTGCACCGGCTTGACCGGCAACTGGAGGCTCTGCGGCGATGAGGCGGTCGAAGGCACAAAGTGGCCGTTCGACTGCACATAGTTCGCGCGAAGCTGGAGCGTCTGTCCCCACAGATAGTCCAGGTCGACGTGATTGAGAATGCCGCGCAGCAGTTTGCTGAAACCGCAGGGCTCGATCACGTCCTGGTCGACGAGCGGCCACATACGCCCGGGCCCAAAACCGGACGCCAAGTGGATCCAGACACTTTCCTTCCGAATCTGGCGCGAGCCGTACTGGACGTTGAACCGGTAATTGGACGGAAGCGGCGAAGTCTGAATCGGAAGCAGGAAAATCGGATCAGTGACCGTGACGACCACCTCGTAAATCCTCTTCTGCTGTCACTCCAGAGAAAAGCACCTCATCCTATGGCATCCTCAAATGGGCGCGTTCTTCGGTCAAGTGGCGTTGGTAGTTCCTTCAAAGAAACGTTGAGACGTGGCAGCGCTATCCGGTGTGGGTTCGTGCGACCTCGACCCGCCTTTGGCCGGGGCACGCCAGTAACAAAAACAAACGCAGCGGTGCTTGAAGCGGCCCGCCGGGGGCGCGTCGCTCCAGCGACGCGTCATGCACTGG
>DATFGV010000321.1:0-4433 GCA_035249115.1 Vineibacter sp. | reverse complement strand
CAGCCGGGCAGGTCGGGATGGTGAGGATCGCCGACCGGGCCGTCGTGCTGGACGAAGATGACAGTGCCACCCGCGGTCCGGACGCCGTTCGCCAGCCGGTTCAGGCGGCGAACCAGCCCGCCGGCATCATGCCGGCGCGCGGCCTTGGTGAACGAACCCTGCTGCATGTCGATGACGATCAGCGCATGTCGCATGGTCACGCGGGCCTTGAATGAGGGACGACGCCGCTGGTCGGGCGCCGGTAGCATGCGGATCGACGTCGATCGAGCGACCGCGCGGACCCGTCCGGGTGTGACTGTCGGCAGGGCTTGCCATTTGCCGCCCGTCGCCGGCTTGTTATGGTTCGCTTGAGCGACCGCCGCGTTGCGGCGGCCAAACGGTCATGGAGGGATGCGATGAGCGATGTCACCCGTCGGCAGCTGGGCGGACTTGTCGGCGGTGCCGGCGCGCTGGCGCTGCTGGGATCCGCGCCGGGCGCGTTGGCGCAGGCGCCGGCGCGGGCCAAGGACGGCGTGGTGGTGATCGGCATGTCGCTGGAGCCGCCGGTGCTCGATCCCAACCTCAACGCCGCCTCGGCGGTGCGCGAGATCACCTACCAGAACATCTACGAAAGCCTGACTCGCATCGATCGCAAGGGCGCGATCATTCCCGGCCTGGCCGAGAGCTGGACGGTGTCCGAGGACGGCATGCAGTTCGTCTTCAAGCTGCGGGCCGGCGTGAAGTACCATGACGGCGAGCCGTGCGAGGCGGCCGACGTCAAGTTTACCCTCGACCGGCTGTCGGCGCCCGACGCCACGGCGCCCGGCAAGTCGCTCTACACCAGCATCAAGAGCGTCGAGGCGGTCGATCCGACGACGGTGCGGGTGAGCCTGAAGAATCCGGACGCCTTCTTCCTCTACAACGTCGGCATCGGCGACGCCGCCGTCATGGGCCGCAAGAGCGCCGCCACCAACGGCACCAAGCCGATCGGTACCGGCCCCTTCATGTTCAAGGAGCGCAAGGAAGGCGACTCGGTGGTGCTGGTCAAGTCGCCGGGCTATCGCGATCCCGGCTCGATCAAGCTCAACACGCTCATCTTCAAGTTCATCAAGGATCCGGCGGCGCAGCTCAACGCGCTGAAGGCCGGCGACGTCGACACCTTCCCCGGCTTCCAGTCGCCCGAGCAGGTCGGCCAGATCAAGGCCGATGCGCGCTTCGCCGTGGTGATCGGCTCGACCGAAGGCGAGACGATCCTGGCGACCAACAACGCCAAGAAGCCGATGAGCGAGCTGAAGGTGCGGCAGGCGATCGCGCACGCCATCAACCGCGACGACCTGGTGGCCGGCGAGAACGGCTTCGCCCTGCCGATCGGCAGCCACTTCCCGCCGCACCATGCCGCCCATGTCGATTTGACCAAGACCTATCCCTTCGACATCGCCAAGGCCAAGGCGCTGCTGGCCGAGGCCGGCCATGCCAACGGCTTCGAGGCCAGCCTCAAGCTGCCGCCGGTCGGCTACGCCCAGCGCTCCGGCGAGATCATCGTCAGCCAGCTGGGCAAGATCGGCATCAAGCTGGCGATCACCCAGCTGCAATGGCCGCAATGGCTGCAGGAGGTGTTCAGGGACAAGAACTACGACTTCACCATCGTCGCCCACACCGAGGCCAACGACCTCGATCGCTACGCGCGGGACGGCTACTACTGGGGCTACGACTCCAAGCCGTTCAAGGACAACTGGGCGGCGGTGGTCAAGGAGACCGACCCGGCCAAGCGCGTCGATCTGCTCAAGAAGGCGCAGAAGATCATCGCCGACGACGCCGTCAACGGCTTCCTCTACCAGCTCGGCAAGGTCGGCGTCTGGAACAAGAACCTGATCGGCATGTGGGAGAACTCGCCGACCCCGTCGATCGACATGTCGGGCGTGTCCTGGAAGGTGTAGGCACGGCGGTATGTTGCGTTGCGCACACTTACGTCATCCTGCCCACAAGGACTAGCGCTGGGGATGGCGATTGGTTTCGGCGCCCACGAGAAAGCCGCTAGCCTCTATGTTCTAAGACTTAACCCGCGTCGTAACCCACCGCGCCGTAGGATATCGCCGCTTAGCGTAAGCCAAGATTCCGTCTTTCACTACATCCGATAGTCCACGGAAGCGAATGTGGTAATGCCCATTCGCCGGTACGTGGCTGAGCATGACGCCACTCGGCATTGTGGGACCCATATACGCCTGCACTTCTTCGGCTTCATGCTGCACAAGCTTACGGAAACAAAGGGTGTCGCGCTTACGGTCAATGGATGATTGTTGTCCCAACTCAATTAGTCGATTCAAAGCCTCTGTGGACTCAGACGCAGGTGACCTAGCGGCAATGGCGCCAATTGAGATAGCGCTTTCAAGGGCTCTGAATCGATCGTTTAGAGCAGACATCTGAGAGAGGAGGATATCGGAAAGCGGCGCTTCTCCTTCGGGCAATTTCGCTGCGTGCATGATCTGAAAATGCTTGAGGAACATTGTCTCCCCGGGGTGAGCCTTGAAATGCTCATAGGTCCCAACAATCTTCCGTCGCAGCCCCTCTTTGAAGTCCTCAATAGCTCCGTGCCGCAGCGACTTCGGATATTCGAGATACTCTATGGCCCCAATATCAAAAATGCCTTTTGTTTCATCATCCTTCACAAGTACCGTTGGCTTGTCGAACGCAATACGTATGCCCAATTCGAACATCACATTTGGATTTCTCGAACTGATGTCACAGACAGCGATCTCATCGATTGCTAGATTTTGCACTATTCGAGCGTGAATAACGCCCGTCGAGTTGGCCTCGCTCACGAGCCGTGGTGTGAACCCAGCGTTTTCAATGGAGGTGTCGAGGATTCGCTTGACATCGCTCCAGTGACCAAGCGGGTACTCCTCGGTCGGCGCGATTGGCATGACAACACCGCAGACACGGGGCTGCGGATCGGGCACGCTTCTCTCTTCCGCTTCCATAGTATCGACCATGAAACATCCTACTTCGGGTCGGTCAAACGAACACTATCATATGATCGGGCAGCAATCGCATCGAACTGGTGTCAACTGGGAGCAGTATCCTCTTTGCGCCAGGAGTGCGGCAAGCCCGTTCAGCACTACAGAGCTCGCCAGTAAGTCCGGCTGCAAAATTAAGTTTTGGCCATTGTTGATTTTTTGGAAGCCGTCCCCTGTTACACTAATATCGTGTAGCCACTTCACGGCGATGTTCGTTGCTTTTTGCTGGGGGTGCGAGAGGGGACGCCGGAACGTGGGTCTTCGCAAGCCGGCCGCATGCGCAATCACTCGTTGAGCCGCCTCGTATTCGCCGGCATCCTGCCGCCGCATGTTCGACTTCCTGCTCCGCCGCCTGTCGGCTGCGCTGCTGACCCTGGTGCTGGCTAGCCTCGTGATCTTCACGGTGCTGGAGATCCTGCCCGGCGATCCGGCGTTGGTGATGCTCGGCACCGAGGCGCGGCCCGACACTTTGGCGGCGCTGCGCGCCAAGCTCGGCTTCGACCGGCCGGCGCCCGAGCGCTACCTGAGCTGGGTCGCCGGCCTGCTGGTCTTCGACCTCGGCAACAGCCATGCCTACGGCACACCGGTGTCGAAGCTCATCCTTGACCGCATCGTCGTGACCCTGCCGCTGGGCGCGATGGCGCTGTCGTTCTCGGCCTGCGTCGCCATTCCGCTCGGCGTGTTCGCGGCGTCGCGCCGCGGCCGGCCGGCCGACTGGCTGGTGATGGGCTTCGGCCAGCTCGGCATCTCGATCCCCAATTTCTGGTTCGGCATCCTGCTGGCGCTGGTTCTCGCCGTGACCTTCAAGCTGTTCCCGGCCGGCGGCTTTCCCGGCTGGGCCAGCGATCCGCTGCGCTCGCTGCATGCGCTGGTGCTGCCGGCGCTGTCGCTCAGCCTGCCGGAGATCGCCATCCTGTCGCGCGTCACGCGTTCCTCGATGCTCGACACCTTGCGCGAGGACTACGTGCGCACCGCCCGCGCCAAGGGCGTCGCCGAGCGCGACGTGCTGATGCGCCATGCGCTGCGCAACGCGCTGATCCCGATCGTCACCATCGCCGGGCTGCTGGCCGGCTTCCTGCTGGCCGGCGCCATCATCGTCGAGACCGTCTTCTACCTGCCCGGCGTCGGCAAGCTGGTGTTCGACTCGATCAACAACCGCGACCTGATCGTGATCAAGAACGTCGTGATGCTGCTGACGGTGCTGGTGCTACTGGTCAACCTGATCGTCGACCTGATCTATGTCGCGCTCGACCCTCGGCCCAAGGTGAGCGCATGACACTCCTGGCCCATCCCCGTAATCGCTTCATGGTGAGCCTGTTGTGCTGCACAGGGACATGGTGGACGGGTGTACGGAGACATGGTGGACGGATTTGGCGAGCATCGCAGCTCTGTGGGTGGAGGGCTGCGATGCCATTCCAAGGTGTCTCCGTGGAAGATCGT
>DATFGV010000320.1:0-2711 GCA_035249115.1 Vineibacter sp. | reverse complement strand
CGGCGTGCGGGCCAGGCCGCCCGGCATGATCACGTAGTCGCCGTCGCGCGCGACAGCGAACAGGCGCAGCACCAGCGGGTCGGGGCGCAGGCCGTCGGTTGTCCACGATGGTGCCACCGACGGTGACAGGCGATGCTGTGCCACCCAGGCCGATGGTCGCGCGCGGACCGCGTCGTAGAGTGCGCGCTGGTCGGCGTCCGGCGACATGGCTGGTGCGGCCTCGAAAGTCGGACGAAAGACCAACCGGTCAAAATGCGCCAAGGCGTGGTCCAGCGCCGGTTTCTCCCCGAGCCACCAGGCGTCCAGCGCCGGCAGCGTCAGATTCTCGCCAAGCATGCGGCGTGCCAGGCCCGGCAGGAACGGCGCCAGCGCCGGGGTCTCGACCACGCCGCTGCCCAACGCGTTGGCCACCACCACGCTGCCGCCGCGCGCCGCGCCGAGCAGCCCGGTCACGCCCAGAGTCGAGTCGGCGCGCAGCTCCAGCGGATCGCAGTAGGCGCTATCGAGTCGCCGCAGCAGCACGTCGACATGCTTGAGACCCTCGAGCGTCTTCAGCGCGACACCCTCATTGCGCACCGTGAGGTCGGCGCCCTCGACCAGGGTCATGCCGAGCGCCCGCGCCAACAGCACCTGCTCGACATAGGTCTGCGCGTAGGGTCCCGGCGTCAGCAGCGCGACCAGCGGATTACCACCGCCATCGGGTGCCAGGTCCGCCAGCGTCTCGCGCCACTGTTCGAAGAACGGGCCGATCTCGCGCACCGCGACCGATCGGAACGCCTCCGGCAAGGCGCGCGCCAGCATCCGCCGGATATGCAGTGCGTAGCCGGCGCCGGCCGGTGACTGGGTGTAGTCGGCGAGCACCGCCCATGAACCGTCCGGCATGTGCAACACGTCGGCGGCATAAACCACCAGGGACCGCTTGGGCGGTGTTGTACCTGGGTTGCGGCAGGGACGCAGGAACTGGGGGTTGGCTTGGACCAGCGACGGCGGCAGTGCCCGCTCGGCAAGCATAAGCTGAGGTCCGTAGATGTCGGCGATGACCGCATCGAGCAATCGCACGCGTTGGACGAGGCCCTCTTCGAGCAGGCGCCAGTCCGACGGCGTGATGATCAGCGGCAGCGCCTCCAGAGTCCATGCTTCGGCGGCTGGCGCACCGTCTGGGTTGACAACGCTTGTGGCGCCGCCCTCGACCAGCTGCTGGCGCAGCCGGTCGATCCGTTCGCCGAAGCCCGCGCCCGGCAGCGACCGGATGACGCTGAGCAGGGCCTGCCAATGGTAGCGGATCGCTCCCTGGCCCGTGACCAACTCGTCATAGGGAGCCTTGGGGGACGAGGCCTCGGGGATACGCAGGGCCTTCATGTCGCGGATGGCGGGCCGTGGACGGGTTGCCAGAATCGCACAGGCGGCCGGTGTGGTCCACCGCTGCGGCTCAGGCCCGGCGCAAATCCAGGGTCAGCGGATGATCCGGATTCTCCAGTCGCGTCGGTTCGGCCATCGCGCCCTGGGTGTGGCCGATCGGTGCGAAGCGCACCCGTCGTCGCGCCTCGGCCTCGTTGGCGTTGACCGGGAAACGATCGTAGTTGCGTCCGCCTGGATGGACCACATGGTAGGTGCAACCCGCGATGGACCGGCCGGTCCACGTATCATACAGATCGAAGACCAGCGGTGCGTGCACGCCGATCGTCGGATGCAGGGCGTTCGGCGGCTGCCAGGCGCGATAGCGCACGCCGGCGACATGCTCGCCTGGCACGCCGGTAGCGCGCAATGGCACGGCGTAGCCACCGCAAGCGATCAGGTGCCGCGCGTCGTTGAGGCCGCGAACCTCGAGCTGCAAGCGCTCCAGCGACGAGTCGACGAAGCGCGACGTGGCACCGGCGGACGCCTCCTCGCCGAGCACGTGCCACGGCTCAAGTGCGTGGCGCAGCTCCAGCTCGATGCCGCGCTGTGCGATCGCGCCGATCTCTGGGAAGCGGAACTCAAAGTGCGGCAGGAACCAATCGGCCTCGACCGCATAGCCGGCACGCCGCAGGTCGTCGATGACTTCGGTGAAGTCCTGCCAGACGAAATGCGGCAGCATGAAATCGTCGTGCAACCGGGTGCCCCAGCGAGTCAGTTTCCGTTCGTAGGGCTGGCGCCAGAAACTCGCCAGCAGGCCGCGCAGCACGAGCTGTTGCGCCACGCTCATGCGGGCATGCGGCGGCATCTCGAAGGCACGAAGTTCAAGCAGGCCGCGCCGCCCGGCGGCGCTGTCCGGCGCGTACAGCTTGTCGATGCAGAACTCGGCGCGGTGCGTGTTGCCGGTGACGTCGACCAGCAGGTTGCGGAACAGCCGATCGACCAGCCAGGGTGGCGCCGTCTTGCCGGCCTCGATCTGGCGGAAGGCGATCTCGAGCTCGAACAGCGCGTCGTTGCGCGCCTCGTCGACACGCGGGTGCTGGCTGGTCGGGCCGATGAACAGGCCGGAGAATAAGTAGCTAAGCGACGGATGATTGTGCCAGTAGCCGAGCAGGCTCTTGAGTAGATCTGGGCGGCGCAGCAACGGCGACTCGGCCGGCGTGCCACCGCCCAGGGTCACGTGGTTGCCGCCACCGGTGCCGGTGTGGCGGCCGTCGAGCATGAATTTCTGCGCCCCCAGCCGCGCGGCGCGGGCCTCCTCGTAGACGATCTCGGTCCGCTCGACCACTTCGCGCCACGATGCCGAGGGATGGATG
>DATFGV010000319.1:0-7050 GCA_035249115.1 Vineibacter sp. | reverse complement strand
GGCGTCGGCGGCCCGTACAACCTGCCCGGCGTGTTCACCGACATGCTGATGGCCTACTCGAAGAACCAGCCGCAGGCCACGCAGTTCCTGCGCTGGATCCACTCCAAGCCGGTCTACGACCAGTGGTTCACCTCGCAACAGGGCTACACGAGCGGCGCCACCAAGGAGTGGGCGAAGCACAAGGTGTGGGGCGTCGATCCGGTGCTGGAGCCGTTCCGCGACCTGCCGACGTACGGCCGGTTGGCGGGCTACGCCGGACCGCCCAACCGCCAGTCGGCCGAGGTGATCACCAAGTATATCGTCGTCGACATGTACGCCAAGGCGATCCAGGGCATGCCGGCCGAGGAGGCGGCCAAGTGGGCCCACAGCGAGGCCACCAAGGTCTACGTCTGAGCGGCTTCGCTTGATCCGCGTCTGAGCGGTACTGACCGCTTCATGGTGAGTCCTGTCGAACCATGAAGCGGTTTGCATACCTGTCCGTGCGACCTTCATGGTTCGACAGGGCTCACCATGAAGACCGACTTCAGAACACCGGCTTGCGGCGCTGCTCGAAAGCCGCGAGGCCCTCGGTAACGTCGGCGGTACGCAGGGCATCGACCACGGCGTCGGCCTCCATCGCCAGCCCATCGCCCAAGGTCGCCTGCACACCCTCGCGCGCCAAGCGCTTCATCGCCGCCAGCCCCGGCGCGCTGCGTGTCGCCAGGGTCGTGCAATAAGCCAGCGCTTCGGCCTGCAGCTTGTCGTCGTCGACCACGTAGTTGGCCAGCCCCCAGTCGAGCGCCGTCGCGGCCTCGATCCAGCGGGCGCTGAACATCAGGTCGAGCGCCCGGCGCAGGCCGATGATGCGCGGCAGGCGCTGCGTGCCGCCCCAGCCCGGCACCAGGCCGAACTGCGCGTGCTGGTCGCCGAAGCGCGCCGTGCGGGCAGCGAACACCACGTCGCAGGCCAGCGCGATCTCGATGCCGCCGGCCAGGCACAGGCCCTGCACCGCCGCGACCACCGGCAGGCGGCTGGCCTCCAGCGCGCAAAGCATCGCGTGCCCGCCGGCGATGAACTGGCGCAGCGCGACCGGATCCTCGCGCCGTCCCTTGACGTCCTGCAGGTCGGCGCCAGTGCAGAAGTTCTTGCCCTGCGCCCTAATCAGCAGGGCGCGCAGCGACGCATCGGCCTCGATCGCCGCCAGCGCCGCCGTGAACTGCACCACGCTGTCCATCGACTGGCAGTTGAAGGCCTGCGGCCGGGCCAGCTCGATGATGCCAACGCCGCCCTCGCGGCTGGTGTGCACCAGCGTTGCGTCGTCGCTCATGGCACGCCTCGTGTCGTTCCTTCGCCACGCGCCGGGGGCGCGGCACTGGAGTGACGCGCCCCCGGCGGCCTACTTTTTGCCCAGCTTGTTGAACGGCACGTCCTTGTCGACCCGCACGTCCTGCGGCAGGCCCAGCACCCGCTCGGCGACGATGTTGCGCAGGATCTCGTCGGTGCCGCCGGCGATGCGGAAGCCGGCGCCGCCGATCCATTGCTGCTGGAAGCCGCCGGCGCCGGGCACGTCCTTGGTCATGATCCCGGCCGGTCCCATCAGCTCCATGGCGAAGGCGCCGAGGTCCTGCATCTTGGGCGCCGCCACGATCTTGGCGATCGACGATTCCGGCCCCGGCGTCTGGCCCTTGCTGAGCTGCGTCAGCGTGCGGAACTTGGTGTACTTGAGGCCCTGCGACTGGACGTACCACTCGGCGATCTTGGAGCGCACCGAGGCGTTGCGGATCGCCGGCCCGTCCTCCAGCTCGGTGTCGCGAGCCAGCTCCAGCAGCTCGTCGACGTCGAGCCCGCCGGCCGGCGTGCCGACCGCCAGCCGCTCGTTCATCAGGGTGGTCAGCGCCACCTTCCAGCCGTCGCCGACCTTGCCCAAGCGCTGGGCATCGGGCACCCGCACGTCGGTGAAGAACACCTCGTTGAAGTTGGCGCCGCCCGAGATCTGCCGGATCGGCCGCACCTCGATGCCCGGCAGCTTCATGTCCAGGAAGAACATGGTCAGCCCCTGGTGCTTGGGCACGTTGGGGTCGGTGCGGGTGATGATGATGCCGTAGTCGCAGTAGTGCGCGCCCGACGTCCACACCCTCTGGCCGTTGATCACCCAGTCATCGCCGTCGCGCTCGGCCCGGGTGCGGATGCCGGCGACGTCCGACCCGGCGGCCGGCTCGGAGAACAGCTGGCACCAGACCTCCTGGCCATGCAGCGCCGGCTTGACGTAGCGGTTCAGCTGCTCCGGCTTGGCGTAGGCCATCATGGTCGGGATGCACATGCCCAGCCCGATGTCGAAGAAGCCCAGCGGCACCAGGTAGTTCGCCTCCTCCTGGCTGTAGATCACCTGCTGGATCGGCGTGCCGCCCAGCCCGCCATACTCCTTCGGCCAGGTGATGCGCGCGTAGCCGGCCTGCGCCTTCTTGTCCTGCCAGGCCTTGGCGCGCTTCAGCAGCTCGACGTCGTCGACCCGGGACCGGATGCTGGTCTTGTCGTCGCTCTTGCGGGTGGCGTTGGCGTCGAGCCAGGTCCGCACCTGCTGGCGGAACGTGGCTTCCTGCGGGGTGTCGTTGAAGTCCATGGGGTCGGGTTCCTTCGCTAACTCCTCCCCAGCATAGCTGGGGAGGTGCCCCGAAGGGGCGGAGGGGACCCGACGTGGTCTAGATAACTGAGACCACGTCGGCTCCCCCTCCGGCCTTCGGCCACCTCCCCCACTTCGTGGGGGAGAATCGAAAACTAAGCCGCGTTCTTGCGTTCCAGCCGTGTCACCAGCTTGTCCTTCCAGGCGGTCGGGCCGCCGATCGCCAGCGCCAGCAGGCGCGAGCGGCGGTAGTGGAACTGGGTGTCGGCCTCCCAGGTGAAGCCGATGCCGCCATGCGTCTGGATGTTCTCCTGGGCGGCGAAGTCGTAGGCGTCGGTGGCCGCGACGCGCGCCGCCGCCGCCGCGATCGGCAGGTCGGCGCCACCCTCGGCGTACATCATGGCGCCGTAGTAAGCGTTCGACCGCGCCAGCTCGGTCTTGACGTACACGTCGGCCAGCTTGTGCTTGATCGCCTGGTAGGAGCCGATGGCGCGGCCGAAGGCCTGGCGCTGCAGGGCGTAGTCGCGCGCCATCCACATCGCCGACTCCGCGCCGCCGATCTGCTCGAAGGCGAACACCACCGCGGCGCCGTCGTACAGCTCGTTAAGCAGCCGCCAGCCTTCGCCCTCCGGCCCCAGCAGCTCGGCCTTGGCGCCCTTGAACTCCAGCCGCGCGTGCTTGCGCGCCGGATCGACGGTCGACACCCGGCTGCGGCCGACGCCGCTGCCCGACAGGTCGACCAGCGCCAGCGACAACGCCCGATCGCCGCTGCCGCCGGTGCTCACCAGCACGACCGCGACGGTCGCCGCCTCGCCGTCCGGCACCGGCAGCTTGCTGCCGTTCAACACGCCACCAGCCAACGCCGCACGCACCGTGCGCGGCGACGGCGGCTGTGGCCCTTCGGCCGTCGCCAGGGTGCCGATCGCCGCGCCGCTTGCCAGCCTGGGCAGCCATGCCTGCTTCTGCGCCTCGCTGCCCCAGCGGTTGATCGCCTCGCTGGCGAGATACACCGATGAGGAGAACGGCACCGGCGCGCAGGCGCGACCCAGCTCCTCGGCGATGACGCACAGTTCCAGCGGCCCCAACCCGAGGCCGCCATACGCCTCGGGAATCGCCGTGCCCATCAGGCCGAGGTCGGCGAGGCCCTTCCACACCTCGGCGGCGTGCGTCTCCTCGCCGTCGAGCACGCGGCGCACGACCGTCATCGGACAGTTGTCGGCCAGGTACTTGCGCACCTGCTCCTTGAGCAGCTTCTGGTCGTCGGAGAAATCGAAGTTCATGGTGTCCTGATCCGAACGGGTTCGCAGCGCCTACGATGGCGCAGATGGCGCGGCCTGCCTAGCGCCACGCGGCACCGTCTTCCGACCTGCGACAGGCTTATGACCTCGCCCCGTTTGAGCAGGTTCCGGTCGCACGGAATCGATCATCCTGGGAGCGCGGGCGTCTCGCCCGCTCTTGAGCGGGCCGGAGGCCTGCGCTCCCAGGTTCCATTCGATCGGCATACGCTCCAGGGCAGCGCGATCGCATATGGCACAGACCTCACCCTGAGGAGGCCGCGCAGCGGCGGTCTCGAAGGGTGGGCAACCACACGAGCGTTGCAAGAGTCGCTGAAACCGTCGAACGAGACCTGAACCCATCCTTCGAGACGCCGGCTGCGCCGGCTCCTCAGGATGAGGTTATGCATGGCCAAATGCGATCGCGCTGCCCTGTTGGGGCGAGGTGACTCATCGGCGCGGTGTGGTTGCCGGCGGCGTTGGCCGGTCGGCGGGATGGCCTTGCAGTTCGATGTCGTTGGCGATCGCCTGGACGTCGACCATGCGTTCCGCCGCCTGGCGGGCGGCGGCGCGCCGCGCCAGTATCTCCTCGTCGCTGCGGCGCCGTGGCGTCGGAGCGTGGCCGGTGCCCGGCGGCCACTCGAACGCCGCCGCCACGGCGTCACGCTCGCCGGCGCTGGGCGGACCCAGGTTGGGACGCTCCAGCGCCGCCGCCACTGCGTCGCGCGCATCCACCGCCGCCCAGGTGGCGTCGACCCGGGCCTGCGCATCGCGCGCCGCCCGTGCCAGCGCTCCCGCCTCCTCCACCGCGCCGGCCGCCGTCGAGGCGCGCGCGCGCATCTTCTTGTCGGCCTTCTCGGCCATCTCCTGCAGCAGCCGGGCCGACTGCGTCGTGTCGTTGGCGATCGCCTTGACGCGACCGTCGTAGATGTCGCCGCCGTCGTCGACGTCGACATGGTCCCGCACCGGGCGCCGCGCAGTGCGGCCGTCCTGCCACAGATCGGGCCGCCGGTTCTTCAGCCAGAAGGTGCAGGCGATGCGGTCGGGCGGCACCTCGCGGCTGTAGTCCTTGGCGACCATCTGGCCGTCCTCGCGTACCCACTTGACCAGACGCTGCTCGAAGCCGCAGGCGCGGCGCAGCAGGGCGGCGGTGACGGCGGCGTCGGCTGCCGCCGCGCCGCGGGTGATCGCCAGGTCGAAGTCCGGGAACACCTCGCGCCAGTCGGCGATGGTGTCCTCGTCGACACCGAAGGCGGCGGCGAGATCGCTGTCGCAGCCGCCCAGCCGGCACAGATCCTCGGCCTGGCGGGCATAGTCAGGCTGGTACGCGGACTTGCTGGCTGGGGCGGTCATGATGGCCTCCGCGGAGTGAACGTAACGCGAACATCAATACGGCCGGTCTCATAGGATGTCAAGAGGCCATGGCCCAAAAAATACCATCTTTAGAGTACAGATTGGGCAACTCCGGGCCGCATGGTCCGGCGCCTGCTGTTTGGAAATGGTAAATAGGATACGGCAGCGTGCTACGGCCAACAGGTCAGCTCTCCTGCACAGCGCAGCTGGGAGGTGCCCCGAAGGGCGGAGGGGAGCTCACGTGGTGCCGGTGGTTGAGAAACCACGTCGGCTCCCCCTCCGGCCCCTCATCCTGAGCTTGTCGAAGGACGGCCACCTCCCCCAGCTGCGCTGGGGGAGAGGTCAGCCGACCATGCTGTAGCCGCCGCTGACGCTCAGGACTTGGCCGGTGACGTGGCCGGCGGCGGTATCGGAGGCCAGGAACAGCACGGCGTTGGCGATGTCGCGCGGCCGGCCGAGCTTGCGCAGCGGCAGCGCCTTGGCGATGCGCTCGAACTGCTCGGCGGTGAACATCGCGTCGCGGTTCTTCCACATCGAGTTGGCGCCAACCTCGACGTCCTCCTCTGGCACTGTCACGCCAGGGCAGACGGCGTTGCAGCGAATGCCGTAGCGGCCGTTCTCCTTGGCGATGGTCTTCATGAAGGCGGCGATGCCGGCCTTGATGCCGCCGTACACCGCTTCGCGCGGCTCGCCCTGGCGGCCGGCGTCGGAGCTGAGCGAGACGATGGCGCCGCGCTGCGCCTTGATCATCGGCTCGAGCACGGCACGGGTGCAATGCAGGACGCTGAAGTAGTTGATGCGGACGATCTTCTCCCAGAACTCCGGCGTCGTCTGGGTAAAGAACATCAGCTGGTCCCAGCCGACATTGTTGACCAGCACGTCGACTCCGCCGAAGCGCTTGACCGCCGTTTCGACCAGCCGCCCGACCTGGGCGGCGTCGGTGACGTCGGTCAGCACCAGCTCGGCGGCGCCGTTGCTGAGCCGCCGCGCCTCCTGGACCACCGCCTCGCCCTGCGCCTGGTCCATGTCCGCGATCACCAGGTTGGCGCCCTCACGCGCGAAGCCGAGCGCGATGGCACGCCCGATGTTGGAGGCGCCACCGGTGACGATGACGCTCTTGCCGGCCAGTCCCAGGTCCATGACAGCCTCCCGGTTCTTGAAGCAGGCGCGGATCGTACACAGCGCCCCTGGGCGGTGCCATGTCGACCCGACGCCCATGACCGCCTTCCACACGGCGGCCGCGACGCGCCGCGGGCGCGTCTTTGGTCGGGGCACGCCACTAGCTGGGGCGCCTGGATCGGCCCGCTGGGCGCACGTCACTCCAGTGACGCGTCATGTATTGGACAAGACGAAGGCGCGCGACTGGAGTCGCGCGCCCCCGGCACGCCTCGGTCCGCCTGCGACCACCGGCGTTTGACTTGCCCCGGGAAAGCTGCAAGCGTTCCGGCAGACAACGGGCCGCGCGGGTGCCTGGCATGCGCGCGCCCGCAAAAAAACGGTAGCCGCGCGACAGTGTCCGCAGCGGCTGGCCTGGGGAGGACGGACGCGGCGCTTCGGCGCTCTTCGCGCACGGCTTCCTTCGCGTGGTTGGCCGGGGAGCGGCGGATGGGTCGCCAGATCGTACATCGCTTGCTGATCTCGTTTCCCGCCCTGCTCGGCGTTCTGTTCCTATGTTTCTGCCTGTTGCAGGTCGTACCGGCCGATCCGGCGCTGATCATCGCCGGGCCGGAGGCCAAAGCCGACACCGTCGCCGCCATCCGCAAGGAACTTGGGCTCGACCGGCCGATTCCGATCCAGTTTATCGACTACATTGGCCGCGTCATG
>DATFGV010000318.1:0-7283 GCA_035249115.1 Vineibacter sp. | reverse complement strand
GAAATCCCGCAACGGTTCGCGGCCGGCCCGCCGAGCGCCTCGCCACGCACGCGCCAGCCCGGGCCCGGCTGCATCGAGCGGTTGCGGAAGTCGCTGGTACGGTAGTCGCGCGACGCGAGCTGCCATGCGCTAGGATGGTCGCGCTATGCGCCGCGGCCCCTTGTCCCGATGCCGCCCGGCGCCCTAAACCGCCCACCGGGAGGCAGTGAGATCGAGATGTCGGCGTCTGACCTGGTGGACGATAACGCGCAGCCTGCGTCGGCCGAATCACGCCGCGAGCGCAAGAAGCAGGAGAATCGCGCCCAATTGCTGGTCGCCGCCCGCGCCGTGTTCGCCGAAATGGGATTTGGCGCCGCCAGCGTGCGCGATATCGTGCGCCGCACCGACCTCGCCACCGGCACGTTCTACAACTACTTCGAGGACAAGGACGCGATCTTCGCGGCCGTGGTCGGAGAGCTGACCGACGAGCTGTTGCGCCGCCACCGCGAGGGCCGGGCCCGCGCCGACAGCCCGGAGGCGTTCTTGCGGGCGCATTTCTCGGCGTATTTCCATTTCATCGCCGACGATCCCGAACTGCTTGCCCTGGCGCGCCGCAACGTCACCGCCGTGCGCACCTTGCTCGACAAGCCGGACGTCCGCACCCTTGCCCGCGCCCTCTACGACGACATCAAGGAGGCGATGGCGCGCGGCGCCCTGCCGCAGGCTGACGCCGCCCTGCTCTCAGCCGCGCTGGCGGGCATTGCCTTCGAAGTGTCGGTCATGATGATCACGCGCGACCCCGTCGACCCCGACGGTGCCGCCGATTTCGCCACACGCCTGATGCTGGGCGGACTCACCGGGCTGGCGGCGCGGTGATCAATCCCTTCCCCGCTTGCGGGGAAGGTGGCCGAAGGCCGGAAGGGGACCGCACGTGGTGCGGCGATTGAGAGACCCCGTCGGCTCCCCATCCGCCCTTCGGGCACCTTCCCCACGCTCCGCGTGGGGAAGGGGAAGCACGATCAAGGCCCCTGCGTAATGACGTTGCGCAGCACGCCGATCTTCTCGATTTCGACCTCGCAGACGTCGCCGGGCTTCAGCCAGGGCTCCGGTTTGCGCGCGGCGGCGACGCCCGACGGCGTGCCGGTGATGATCACATCGCCCGGTTCCAGGGTCATGACCTTGCTGAGCTCGCTCACCAGGGTCGGCACGTCGAAGATCAGGTCGCCGGTGTCACTGTCCTGCATCGTCTCGCCGTTAACGCGGCACATGATGCGCAGTGGTGCGCCGCCCTTGGGTAACTCGTCGGGCGTCACGATGTCCGGCCCGAAGCCGCCCGAACCGTCGAAATTCTTGCCCAGGGTGAACTGGCCACCGGACTTGCGCTGCCAGTCGCGCACCGAGCCATCATTGAAGCAGGCATAGCCGCCGATCACCGTCAGCGCCTTCGCCTTGGGCACGTTGCGGCACTTGCGGTTGATGATCACCGCCAGCTCCGCCTCCCAGTCCAGCTGCTCGGAGTGGCTGGGCCGCGGCATCTTGCCGTTGTGCGGCGTGAGCGTGTTGTTGAAGCGGCAGAAGACGACCGGGTAGGGCGGAATCGGGTTGTTGGTCTCCTCGGCGTGCTTGCGGTAGTTCAGCCCGATACACAGGATCTTGCCGGGGTTGGGAATCGGCGACAGGTACTTGGCCGACTTCTCCGACACGGCGGCGCCGGCCTTGGGCTTGGCGCAGGCCTTGGCGACGGCCGCCTGCACGCTCTTGCCCCCGGCCAGGATCTCGACCACCGACTTCGGCCCGCGCGGCATCTGCTTGCTGAGATCGATGATCTTGCCGTCGGCCTTGACGCCCACGACGGCCTTGCCATCGCGTTGGATGGTGCAGAGACGCATTTGATTCTCCCCTCGATTTCCCCGCGCGATCGCGCCGTGGCGAACCTTTGCGCGGCCTCTCCAGAGGGTCAAGCGCACGGACCGGCAAGACGGTATCCCTGCCCTGCGGCGGACGCGCGCACCCTTGGCGGTTCGCCCGGTTCAGTGTGGTGACAGGTTGAACCCGTGTCCCCGCAGCGACTCCGGCAATGGTCCGCCGGTGACCCAGTCCAGCAACTCGACGGTATGCGCCAGCGGTGGCGCGGCAGCGCTGCCAATCTGGCCTATGCAGCCGAAATTGCCGGCGGCGATAAGGTCCGGCGCGACGCGAGCGATGTTGGCGGCCTTGCGATCGCGCAAGCGCCGCGACAGGTCGGGCTGCAGCACCTGGTAAGTGCCGGCCCAGCCGCAGCAGAGATGCCCTTCGGGCACGTCCTTGACGACGAAGCCGGCGGCACGCAGCAGCGCCTTGGGCGGTTCGGTGAGCTTCTGGCCATGCTGCATCGAGCACGCGGCATGATAGGCCACGACCAACGGCGCGCCGTCGGCACGCACCGGTCGTCCCACCGGGCGCAAGTCGTCGGGCGCCAGGACTTCGCTCACGTCCCGGGCCAGCGCCGCCACTCGCGCCGCGCCACCCTTCCAATCGGGATCGTCGGCCAGCAGGTGGCCGTAGTCCTTCAGGGCGGTGCCGCAACCCGAGGCGTTGGCGATGATCGCGTCAAGCGGTCCATCCAGCTCATCGATCCAACTGGCGATGTTTTCGCGCGCCAGGTCGCGCGCCCGCTCACGCTGGCCGACATGCAACACCGAGGAACCGCAGCAACCGCTGCCGGCAGCGATCACCACTTCGACGCCGTGGCGGGTCAGCAGACGGACCGTCGCCTCATTGACCTCGGGGGCCAGGACCTGCTGGCCGCAGCCGTTCATCAGCGCGACGCGTTTCCGCCGCGAACCGCGGGCGACGAAAGTCTGCGGCCGGTCGACCGGCGAGGGTGGGTGCAGCGACGCCGGCACCGCGTCCAGCATGGCGCGCAGGCGCCTGAGGAAGCTCGCGCCGCCGACATCGGTGCCACGATCCGGCAGCAATCGCGCCAATGGTTTGGCCGGGCGCCCCAGCACCATCATCCAGCGGAACAGGTGCGGGTTGGGCATCAGCACAGCGAGCAGCCGCCGCAGCAGGCGATCGCCCAACGGCCGGCGGTACGTCACCTCGATGTGGGCACGGGCATGGTCGACCAGATGCATGTAGTTTACGCCCGACGGGCACGTGGTCATGCAGGCGAGGCACGACAGGCAACGGTCGACGTGGCGCGTCACCTCGGCGTCGGCCGGCCGCCCCTGCTCCAGCATCTCCTTGATCAGATAGATGCGGCCGCGCGGGCTGTCGCGCTCGTCGCCCAAGGTCACGAAGGTCGGACAGGTCGCGGTGCAGAAGCCGCAATGCACGCACTTGCGCAGGATCGCGTTGGCGCGGCCGATATCGGGATCGGCGAGTTGGGCGGCGGTGAAGGTGGTCTGCATGTCAGCCGCGCGACCGTGCCGGAATCGCCAGTCCGAGCCTCATCCCAGCCTCCCCGGGCTGAAGATACCTTTGGGGTCGAAGCTCTCCTTGACCCGATGGCTGAGCGCAGCGAGCGCCGGGTCGCGCGGTTGGAAGACCGGCACCCGGGCGCGCACCGCCTCAGGGGCGCGGACCAAGGTGGCGTGGCCGCCGCAGCGGATCAGGGCGCCGCGCACGGCGGCGTGGCCGGCGTCGTCGCTCGCCGGCTCGACAGCCGCCAGCGACAGCCAGATCAGGCCGCCCGACCAGTCGTATTGTGCCAGCGCGTCGGGGCGGCGCTCGCGGATCAATCCGACAACCGCAGCGCCGTCGCTGGGCGGACAGGAAATCTTCCACAGATGCATATGGTCATGCCCCCTTCCCCCTTGTGGGGGAGGGTTGGGGAGGGGGGTGTCCGCATGCGATGCTGCGTCGAGGGCCCCCTCCCGTCGGCGCTGCGCGCCGCCGACCTCCCCCACAAGGGGGGAGGTGAAAGAGAGCAGACGGGCGTCGCGCAGTTCTTCCCAGAACAGGCGCGAGCGCATGGTGTGCAGCTCTTCTGTCGCCGACGCCGCTGCCGCAAACTGCGAACGCAGCGCCGGCAACCGTGCCGCGACCGAGGGGCCGACGCCCTCGATGCGCAGTGCCGTGACGGCGCCGCCCTGCCCGGCCACCAGGTCGACCGACGAGCGGTGGGCCAGGTCGGCCGGCAGGTGCACCGCTCCACTCACCTCGTGCGGACTGCCCATCGCAGCACACATCACGCTGATGGCGGCCGGATCGTCGAGGCCAACCAGCAGCAACGTGTGCATCTTCTCCGGCGCCGGTACGACCTTGACGGTGATCTCGTCCAGCGCCGCCAAAGTGCCCAGGGAGCCCGCCATCAGCTTCGAGAGGTCGTAGCCGGTAACGTTCTTGACCACCTTGCCGCCGGACTTGAATCGCTCGGCGCGGCCGTTGACGCCCTGGAAGCCGAGGAAATGATCGCGCGCGGCGCCGGCGGCGATACGGCGCGGGCCGGCAAGATTGCACATCAGCGCACCGGCCAGAGTGCCTTCAGCCGCCGGGCCGCCGAGGATGGCGCCGAGATCGGGCGGCTCGAAGGCCAGCATCTGGCGGCGCTGCGCCAGCAGCGATTCGACTTCGCGCAGGCTGGTGCCGGCCCTGACCGTGATCACCAGCTCCTCGGGTTGGTAGTCGACTACGCCGGCGATATCAGCCAGCGACAACACATGTCCAGCGCGGTGCGGCGGCCCATACGCGCGCTTGCTGCCACGGCCCTCGATGTCGAGCGCCACGCCATCATTCACCGCCCAGTCGACGGTGCGCCGCAACTCCTCGGCGTCGCGTGGTCGCAGGACGGTGGTCATCGACCACTGCTTCCGTCATGCCCCCTCCCCCCTTGTGGGGGAGGACGATCGCAGATGGCACCGACCTCACCCTGAGGAGGCCGCGTAGCGGCCGTCTCGAAGGGTGGGCGACCGCACGAGCGTTGCGACAAGAGCTGAAACGATCGAACGGGACTTTTGCCCATCCTTCGAGACGCCGGCTGCGCCGGCTCCTCAGGATGAGGCTGAGCGAATCCATAGGCGATCCCCCTGCCTTGTGGGGGAGGGTTGGGGCGGGGGGAAAGCAACGGCCCGTGGCAAGAGCCGGCGAATTGCGGGCGCATCAGAATCGCGGGATGTCGGGGAACGGGACGCGGCCGTGATGCACCACCAGGCGGCCCAGCTCGGCGCAGCGGCGCAGCTGCGGGAAGACCTTGCCCGGGTTTAGCAGGTGGTCAGGATCGAAGGCGCATTTCAGGCGCATCTGCTGGTCGAGGTCGATCTGGGTGAACTGCTCGCCCATCAAGTCGCGTTTTTCGATACCGACGCCGTGCTCGCCGGTCAGCACGCCGCCGACCTCGACGCAGAGCCGCAGGATGTCGGCGCCGAACGCCTCGCATCGCCGCAGCTCGTCGGCGTTGTTGGCGTCGAACAGGATCAACGGGTGCAGGTTGCCATCGCCAGCATGGAAGACGTTGACGACGCGTAGGCCGTGCTTCTTCGACAGTTCGCGCATGCGCGACAGCACCTCGGTCAGCTTGCGCCGCGGCACCGAGCCGTCGAGGCACATGTAGTCCGGCGTGATCTGACCGACGGCGGGAAACGCCGCCTTGCGGCCGGCCCAGAACAGCAACCGTTCCTGCTCATCGTTGCTGACCCGCACCGTCGTGGCGCCCTTGTCGCGGGCGATCCCCACCACGCGCTCGATTAAATGGTCGACTTCGACCGGCGGCCCATCCAATTCGACGATCAGCAGTGCGTCGACATCCAGCGGATAGCCGGCGCCGACATAGGCCTCGGCACACTGCACGGCGTCCTTGTCCATCATTTCCATGCCGCCGGGGATGATCCCGGCTGCGATCACCGATGCGACGCAATCGGCGGCGCCGGCCTCGGTCGGAAAGCCCAGCAGGATGGCGCGCGCCGTCGCCGGCTTGCGCAGCAGCCGGACGGTGACCTCGGTGACCACGCCCAGCAGCCCTTCGCTGCCGGTCATCACGCCCATCAGGTCGTAGCCGTCGGCGTCGAGGTGCTTGCCGCCCAGCCGCACCACCTCGCCCGACATCAGTACCATCTCGATACCGAGCAGATTGTTGGTGGTGAGCCCGTATTTCAGGCAATGCACGCCACCGGAGTTCTCGGCGACATTGCCGCCGATCGAGCAGGCGATCTGCGAAGAAGGATCGGGCGCGTAGTAGAAGCCCTCGTGCTGCACCGCGTCGGTGATGCCGAGGTTGGTGACGCCCGGCTGCACCCGGGCGCAGCGGTTGGGCAGATCGACCTCCTGGATGCGGTTGAACTTGGCCATGCCCAACAGGATGGCGTCGCCGACCGGCATCGAACCCCCGGACAGCGACGTGCCGGCGCCGCGCGGCACAACCTTCACGCCGTTGCCCTGGCAATAGCGCAGGATGCGCGACACCTGCTCGACCGTCTCCGGCAGGACCACGACCAGCGGCATCTGGCGGTAGGCCGACAGCGCGTCGCACTCGTAGGGCTTCATGCCGACCTCGTCGGCGATCACGCCCTCGCCCGGCACGATGGCGCGCAGCGCCGCCACGATCTCGGCGCGGCGCGCCAGGATGGCCGGATCGAGCGGCGGCATGTGCATGGTTCGCGCTCCCCCGCCCCGCGGCCCTGAGCGGCGGAGCGAGCCAGTTTCGCTCAATCCCGCCGGATGTGCACCACTTGACGATGACGTCGCGACGCCACGGACACAGCGCTTACAACCCGAGCCAATCGCCGTGGCGTCAGTTGACGCTGACCATCGCCCCCCTCATCGAGACCCGCCAGCATTTCGCGACATCTAAGGTCGGCCCCTCCCATTCCGCAACGGACCTGAACCGGCCTCGCGACAATGACGTCCTGCCCTGGGCAGAGGCACCGCCGACCACGACGGTTGCCGCCACGATCATCAAAAGTCCGGGCGCCAGGTCACGTCGATCGGCCGAAGCGCATGGCTTGATAGGCCCTCTATGAGGGATCGCTCATTAATGCTCGCGGGCAACAAAAAAAGGCGGCAGCCGAAGCTGCCGCCGTTCTCAAATGCCCTGTGTTTTCCGGCGTTTGGCCGGCGCCGCGTTCAGCCGGCGCGGGCCTTGAAGCGCGGGTTGGTCTTGTTGATGACGTACACTCGGCCCTTGCGCCGCACGACGCGGCAGGCCTTGTGCCGCGCCTTGATGGTCTTGAGCGACGAGCGGATCTTCATGGTCGCGGTCCCAAACAAAAACCCCGGCACGGGCCGGGGAAATCCGAAGCGGCGCGGACCATAAGGAGCACCCCCCACCCTGTCAATCGGCGAATGCGCCCCATCGCAAGCCGCGGCCTGACATCGACACCGAGCCG
>DATFGV010000317.1:0-5762 GCA_035249115.1 Vineibacter sp. | reverse complement strand
TGCCACTTGCGCACGACCTCGCGCGCCAGGCGGATACCGTCAGCGTCGTTCTCTGCCATCCATTCGGAGACGCCCGAGATCGTGCTGTGCATCTCGGCACCACCGAGATCCTCGTCCGTGGCGACTTCGCCGGTGGCGGCCTTCAGGAGCGGCGGGCCTGCCAGGAATACCTTGGCTTGGTTGCGCACCATGATGACGTAGTCCGACAACCCCGGCAGGTAGGCGCCGCCGGCGGTCGAGGAGCCGTGCACCACCGTGACCTGCGGGATGCCCATCGCCGACATGCGCGCCTGGTTGGCGAAGCCGCGGCCGCCGGGCACGAAAATCTCGGCCTGGTACAACAGGTTGGCGCCGCCCGACTCGACCAGGTAGATCAGTGGCAGCTTGTTCTCCATCACCACCTGCTGCATGCGCTGGCCTTTGCGCTGGCCGGCCGGCGCGATGGTGCCGCCCTTGACGGCGCTGTTGGAGGCGGAGACGACGCAGCGCACACCTTCGACATAGCCGATTCCGACGATGCCGCCGCCGCCGGCGCTGCTGCCGTCGCGGTCGTCGTGCATGCGATAGCCAGCCAGGCCCATCAGTTCGAGGAACGGCGTGCCGGCATCGATCAGCAGCGCGATGCGCTCGCGCGGCATCAGCTGCTTGCGCTGACGGAATCGCGGCCGCGCCTTCTCGGCGATCGCCTGCACGGCGCGTTCGGCGGCACGGAACTCCTCGATCGCCGCCAGCATGCCCTCGCGATTGCGCTTGTAGTCGTCGGAGCGGCTGTCGATCTGGGTCTGAAAGACGGGCATGGGCTCACCGCATCTCTCCTCCCCACGCGAAGCGTGGGGAGGTGCCCCGAAGGGCCGGAGGGGAGCCGGCGTGGCTTCTCCATGAGCAGCACCACGTGGGCTCCCCATCCGGCCTTCGGCCACCTTCCCCGCGAGCGGCGAAGGGAAGAAATCCAATAGTCACTACTCTTCCCCCTGCAGCACCTTGGGGGTCACGGCGAGGTGGAAGCCGTTGTATGGGGTTGCCCGCACGCGGTCGGGCAGCGGGATGTTGCGGGTGCCCAGCGGCACGCCGCCGTCGATGCAGACGTTGATGCCGGTCATGAACGCCGCACCCTCGCTCAGCAGGAAGCAGACCACAGACGAGACTTCGCTCTCGGTGCCGATGCGGCCCAGCGGCACGTGCGTTTTCAGGAGCGGAATGTTTCGCTTGAACTCGCCCTCGTAGGTGTCCATGCCGCTGGACGCGATCCAGCCCGGCGAAACGGCGTTGACCCGCACGCCCAAGCGCCCCCACTCGAAGGCCATGGTCATCGCCAGGTTGACCGTGCCGGCGCGCGCCGCGCCGGAATGGCCCATGGTCGGCATGCCGTTGCGCATGTCGGCGGCCATGAACACGATCGACCCGCCGTGGTCCTTCATTGACTGGTTGAAGACCTCGCGCGCCACCAGGAAGCCGCCGGTCAGGTTGTTGCGCACCACGGCGTCGAAACCGCGCTGGCTGATCTGCTCGATCGCCGCCGGGAACTGTCCGCCGGCATTGTTGAACAGGCCGTGGATGCGGCCGTTCTTCGCGACCATCGCCGCGATCGCGTCCTTGACCGGCTGCTCCTCGCGAATGTCGAAGGCGTGCGCCTCGCAACTCCCGCCTGACTGCTCGATCTCGGCCTTGACCGTCTCCAGCTTGTCCAGCTTGCGGCCGGTGATGACGACATGCGCGCCCAGTGCCGCGAGTTCGTGCGCCGTGCAGCGGCCGATGCCGCTACCGCCGCCGGTCACGACGACGGTCTGGCCCTGAAAGAGCCCGGGGCGCAACACGGAGCGGTAGGGCATGTGCACCCTCTCGACGTTTCCCGGCCGGGCGCGTGCGGTGCGCCACATTGTTGATCGACGCGCGACGGTCGCCGGTTTGACGTGCGGACCGGCGTTGCGCGTCGCGGTCGTTGGTAGGTGACGCATTGAAGTGGGTCAAGGAAGGTGGGGGAGGCGTTCCGATTGGCGGATTGCGCCGCCGCCCCGCTCGCAGCCATAAATATTGAGTGCATGATCACTTTTTTCTGGCCTTCTAGTCCAAGCCAAGATAGACTGTTGGGGAACTGGCCGATTGTGCAGCGGGGGTCCGCCATGGCCGTCGATCACCAAAGTGTCAGCACGCACATCCAGCGGGCGCTGGAGGCGCACGAACGCATACCGGATTTCCTGCGTCGCCTGACAAAGGCTTTCCGGCTGCTTCAGGCGGAGCGGCGCGACCCGGTCCGGTCAGCCGACGAAAGCCTGGCGGCGGCCGAGCACTATCTGTTTGCGCGCCAGGCGATCGCCGGCAATGCCGTCAGCCTGGTTCAGTTGTTGACCCAGATGGCCGAGGGTGGCGGCCAGGCTGACACGCGGCAGCGGATGAGCCGTTGCGCGCCGGGGCCGGACGACACCGTCGGGGAAGGCGCCTTATCCCAGGACGTCGTCGGTTGGGGCGTCGCCGGCGCCGTGCATGGCGAGGCGGACCGCATGACCTACCTGCCGGAATCGGCACCGCCGCCGTTCAAAGCAGCGTTTGGCCGCGAGCGGACAGTCGCCATGATGGACGGGGCGACCGCCGACACGATCAGAGTGTCATAAACCAACGTTCACAAGGCCTGATCGGCCGGGATTGACGTTTACGTCAACGTCAAGCAAGTTGCGCGCGAAGTTGCCGGGCGGGGCGTCGCTGGGGCAGTCTAGCAAGACTGCCGGCGATGTAAGCCCGGGCGCGGCCAGCGCGACACCGGGTCGACGCCGCGCCGCGCGACACCCGCAGCAGGGAGCAGGCGATGACACTCGCGGAACTGACCGAAAAAATGAAGGAAGGCGCCGGCAGCAAGCAGGGCTTCGGCAACACGGTGAAATTCAGCACCCCGGACGGTGCCATCTACATCGACGGCAAGCAATCCCCACCGGTGATCAGCAATGATGACGGTGCCGCCGACTGCACCATCAAGATGGCGCTGTCGGATCTGATCGACCTGATGGGGGGCAAGCTCGACGGCATGACCGCTTTCATGACCGGCAAGCTCAAGGTCGAGGGCGACATGGGCGTCGCCATGAAGCTGCAGAGCATCCTGCGCTAGCCAGGAGCACGCTCCAGTGCCGCCGGTTGGTGGTTTGCTCGGCTATCCCTGCGCCTGAACCCGGGGTGGCCCCGTTACGCCACACCGCGCCCGCCACGACAGCCGGCGGGCGATCAAGCTGGCCTTCGATTTCCTAGTCCTGCCGGTTCTTTATGTAGTGCCGGTGCGCCTTGGCGCGGTTGCCGCAGGTGCTCATGGTGCACCAGCGCCGTGTGCCGGTGCGGCTGTCATCGACGAACAGGTAGAGGCACTTGTCGTTGGCGCAAAGGCGCAGCCGGGGCAGCCGTGCGCTGGTCAGCAGGTCGGCCGCCGACCACAGCACCGGCGCGAGCAGGTCGCCCACGGCCGGCCGCAGCCTCGGCACCTGCCAGGCGTAACCTGACTCCATGCGCCGCAGCTGGGCGCGCGCCGGCGTGCCCGACAGCGCGCGGTTGAGCTTGCCGAGATCGCGCTCCGACGGCGCAGCGCCGCCGGCGATGGCGCCGAACAGCCGGTACAGCGACTCGCGCATCGCTAGCGCCTCTGAGAAGGCCGTGGTGGCGATTCGGGGACGCTCACGCCACCAGCCGCGCATCGCCGCCAGCGTCTCGGCCGGCACGACCGTTCGCGCGCCGTGCCAGGCGAGCACGTCCTCCAGCGAGGTCAGTTCATCTGTCGGCGCCTCGCTGCCGCGCCAATAGCGGCTGTTGGCGTAGTCCAGGCAGAGGTCGGCGCGCGCCGGCAGCAGCACGGACCGGGCAGGGGCGGGAGCGGCCATGCCTCCAGATACTAACCGTCTTGTGGGTTGACAAGTGCGATCAGCCAACTTAACCATATAACCAGTTAAATAGTTACATCGTGCTTGTCCCGGAAAACCAGGAGGAAAGCGTGATCGACCATATCTCCATCGGCGTGCGCGACATCGCCCGCACGCGGCAGTTCTACGACGCGGCGCTGGCGCCGCTCGGCTACACCTGCCTGAGCCCGGGCGACTCGTCGCTGGGCTATGGCCGCGACGGCGTCGTGCTGTGGATCGGCGCGACGGAGCATCCGGTAGCGGCCGACGACCGTTCCGGCTTGCACATCTGTTTCACCGCCGACGACCGCAAGGGCGTCGACGCCTTCCACCGCGCGGCGCTGAAGGCGGGTGGCCGCGACAACGGCAAGCCCGGTTTGCGCGAATCCTACGGCGCCAACTACTACGCCGCCTTCGTCGTCGATCCCGACGGCTACCGGATCGAGGCGTATTGCGGCAAGGCGGCGTAGCGAGCGGTTGCGCCAGGTTCCGCCGCGACACCAACAATGCCCTGGCGGCGATGGTGCCGCCAGGCGCGAGGAGATGGGCCACCGAAGCGAACGTTCGTCGGTTCGGACACACTCACATTGTCATGTCGAGCGAAGCGCGACGTCCAAGCGCTGATCCTCGCTACACTCAAGATAGCAAGTCCATGTGAGGCACGACCAAGGCAACCCTGCTTAGAACCCCATGCCGCCGCCCGGCGGCGTGGCGTGCGTCGAGTCGGGTTGCGGCCGCTCGGCGATCATGACCTCGGTAGTGACCAGCAGGCCTGCAACCGAGGCCGCGTCCTGCAGCGCGACGCGAACGACCTTGGCGGGATCGATGATGCCGGCGTCGATCATGTTCACATACTGCTCGGTCTGGGCATTGAAGCCGTAGTCGGCGTCTTTCGCTTCCAGCAGCTTGCCGACGACGACCGACCCGTCGACCCCGGCGTTCTCGACGATCTGGCGCAGCGGCGTCTCGATGGCGCGCCGCACGATGGCAATGCCGGCGCGTACGTCGGCGTTCTCATTGGTGAGCTTGGCGAGGACGGCCTTGGCGCGCAGCAGCGCCACGCCGCCGCCGGCGACGATGCCTTCTTCGACCGCGGCGCGGGTCGCGTTTAGCGCGTCATCTACCCGGTCCTTCTTCTCCTTGACCTCGACCTCGCTGCCGCCGCCGACACTGATCACCGCGATACCACCGGCCAGCCTGGCGAGACGTTCCTGGAGCTTCTCCTTGTCGTAATCGGAGGTCGTCTCCTCGATCTGCGCCTTGATCTGACTGACCCGGGCCACGATGTCTTTCTTCTGGCCGGCGCCGCCGACGATGGTTGTGTTGTCCTTGGAGATGCTGACCTTCTTGGCCCGGCCGAGCATGGCCAGCGTGACGTTCTCGAGCTTGGTGCCGAGATCCTCCGAGACAACCTGGCCGCCGCACAGTACCGCGATGTCCTCCAGCATCTCCTTGCGGCGATCGCCGAAGCCCGGCGCCTTGACGGCCGCCACCTTGAGCCCGCCGCGCAGCTTGTTGACCACCAGCGTTGCCAGCGCCTCACCCTCGACGTCCTCCGACACGATGAGCAGCGGCTTGCCGGCCTGCACCACCGCCTCCAGCACGGGCAGCAGCGCCTGCAGGTTGGCGAGCTTCTTCTCGTGCAGCAGGACGTAGGGGTCCGCGAGCTCGCTCACCATCTTCTCGGCGTTGGTGATGAAATACGGCGACAGGTAGCCGCGGTCGAACTGCATGCCCTCGACGAACTCGTGCTCGGTCTTGGTCGTCTTGGACTCCTCGACGGTGATGACGCCCTCGTTGCCGACCTTCTGCATTGCCTCGGCGATCTTGTCGCCGATCATGCGCTCGCCGTTCGCCGCGATCGAGCCGACCTGGGCGATTTCGGCAGAG
>DATFGV010000316.1:0-6353 GCA_035249115.1 Vineibacter sp. | reverse complement strand
TGGCGCAGGCCTGCGCCAGGGGCGGGTTCTCGGCCACCGCCCGCATCGCCAGTCCGATCCGGGTGCGCCGCAGCAGCCACCACAGCGCGGCCAGGGCGACGACGGTGATCACCAGCACCAGGATCTGGTCGGGCAACACCCGCACGCCGCCCGGCAGGCGCACGGCCATCTGGATTTCGCGGCTGTAGTATTCCGGTTGTGTGCCATAGATCAGCAGCACGATGTGACGCAGCACCAGCGCCAGCCCGAACGAGGCGAAGATCAGCACCAGCGGCCCGGCGCCGCGTCGGCGCAGCGGCCGGAAGACGACGGCGTCGGACAGCACCGCGACGGCGGCCGCCAGCAGCAGCCCGGCCGCCAGCGCCACGCCGAGGAAACCGCCGAACGAGAACGGTCCGAGCGGCGCGCCGGTGCCGCCATAGGCGAGCACGGCGCTCAGCGTCGCGTAGCCGCCGACCGTCAACAGCTCGGCATAACCAAAATTGGCAAAGCGAAGGATCGCCAGGCCCAGAGTGATGCCGATCGCACCCAACGCGATCACCGCCCCGGTCAGCAAGCCATCAACGATCAGCTGCCCGATCATGCGGCTTCGGCCCAGCGGCCCGAGCGATCGCATATGATCAGGCACAACCTCATCCTGAGGAGCCGGCGCAGCCGGCGTCTCGAAGGATGGGCGCCGGTCTCGTTCGATCGTTCCAGCGCTCGTGCGGTTGCCGACCCTTCGAGACGGCCGCGACGCGGCCTCCTCAGGGTGAGGTTTGTGTCATGCGCTATCACCCTGTCAGTCACCGCAAGGTCTTTGGCTGCGCTCAGGACGACGGGAGACACGCTCATGCCGCGTCCACCCGCTCGCCGAGGAAGGCGCGCGCCAGGCGTGGGTCGGCGGCCAGGTCAGCCGCCGGGCCCTGCAGCACGACGGCGCCCTGAACCAGCACGAGCCCACGATCGGATGCCGCCAGGCCTGCCTTGACGTTCTGCTCGATCATCAGCACGCCGACACCGCCGGCGGCGATGCCGCGCACCGCCTCGAACACCTCGCGTGCGGCGATCGGCGCCAGGCCGGCGCTCGGCTCGTCGAGCAGCAGCAGGCGCGGCCGTGTCATCAGCGCGCGGGCGATCGCTACGATCTGGCGCTGGCCGCCGGACAATTCGCCGCCGAGACTGCGGCGCTTGTCGGCCAGCAGCGGGAAGCGGGCGTAGAGCTCGGCGAGGCGGCTGGCAACGGCGCGCGGCTGGCCGAAGCCGCCGGCGCGCAGATTGTCCTCGACCGACAGGCTGACGAACACGTTCTGCACCTGCGGCACGTAGCCGACGCCGGCGGCGATCACGTCGTGCGTCGGCAGGCCTGTCAGCGCGCGGCCGTCGAGCGAAATCGCGCCGCTCATGACCCGCACCAGACCGCACACGGCCTTCATCAAGGTCGACTTGCCGGCGCCGTTCGGGCCGAGCAGCGCCACCACCTCGCCCGGCGCCACCGACAGCGACACGCCATCGACGATCGGCAGGTCGCGGTGATAGCCGGCCACCAGCCCGGCGATATCGAGCAACGGCGCGCTCACGGCGTGGTTCCGCGAAGCGACCTCTCCCCAACGGGGAGAGGTCGGCACGCGACAGCGTGCCGGGTGAGGGGGCCGTGCAACAGACTCAGTTCGTCGCCGCGGCCGCTCACGGCATGTCCCCGAGATAAGCGTCGATCACCCGCGGGTCGGATCGCACATCGGCCGCGTCGCCGACTACCATCACCTGGCCCTGGGCCATCACCACGATCGGATGGCACAGCCGGGTCACCAGATCGATGTTGTGCTCGATCACCAGGAAGCCGATGCCGCGCGCGTTCAGCGCCCGGATGCGCTCGACGATGACCTCGAGCAGGGCGGCGTTGACGCCGGCCGCCGGCTCGTCGAGCAGGATGAACCGCGGATCGGCCATCAGCACGCGGGCCAGCTCCAGCAGCTTCAGCTGGCCGCCCGACAGGGTGCGCGCCGGTGCCAGCGCCAGATGGCGCAGGGTCACGAAGTCGAGGATGTCGTGCGCCTTGTCGCGCAGCCGCGCCTCCTCGGCGCGCACCCGGCCCGGCGCCAGCCAGTTGCGCCAGAAGGCTTCGCCCGCCTGACTTGGCGGCACCATCATCAGATTCTCGATCACCGACAGCTCGGCGAAGGGCCGCGGGATCTGGAAGGTGCGGGCGATGCCGTGGGCGAAGATGCGGTGCGGCGACAGCCCATCCAGCCGCGCGCCGGCAAAGCGGATGCTGCCGGAGTCCGGCCGCAGCGCGCCGGCCACGGCGTTGAACAGGGTGGTCTTGCCGGCGCCGTTGGGTCCGATCAGCGCGGCGATCGAATCGGCCGGGATCGACAGGCTGACGCGGTCGACCGCGCGCAGGGCGCCAAAGGATACGCTGACGTCCTGCGTCTCAAGCCTGGCGTTGGTCATTTCGGCGGCGACGATGCCATAATGCCGGCGTCATGTCCGCCGTCACCCTCATGGGCCTCGGCCGCATCGGCGGCGTGGTCGCGCACGCGCTGGAAACCGGCGCCGTGCCCGGCCTGACCCTGACCGGCCGCGTGCGCCGCGCCACACCCGAGGCCGAACGCCGTGCCGCGCTGGAGGCCGCCGACATCGTCGTCGAGGCGGCGATGCCGGATGTCGTGCCCGGGCTGGCGCAGGCGGTGTTGCCGCGCGGCAAGACCTTGGTCGTCACCAGCGTCGCCGGCCTGTGGCTGGTACCGAATTTCGACCGCCTCGGCGGGCGTGTCGTCGTGCCGTCGGGCGCCACCCTGGCGCTGGATGCGCTGAAGGCGCTGGCGCTGCACGGCGAGCCGCAACTGCGCGCCCGCTTGCTGTTGCCCGTGTCGCACGCCACCGGCGAGGTCGGCGATTTTCAAGGCATGGCGCGCGAGGCGGCCAAGCGATTCCCGGCGCACGTCAACAACTTCGTCGCCGCGGCGCTGGCGCTCGGGCTCGACGACTTCCCGGTCGAGATCCGGCGCGACGCCTCGGTCGAAGGTCCCGTTGTCGAGCTGTCGGCCGAGACCGCGACCGCGACACTGTCGGCGCGCCTGGCGCATCGCCCTAGCGCCGCCCACCCGGAAGTATCGCGCAACATCGCGCTCAGCGTGCTGGCGGCGTTGCGCGGCTTGGTCCAGCCGGTCCGCATCGGCACCTGAATACCCGGTTCACCCTGGCGGTCCTGCGCTGTGGCGTTTTTGCCACAATCGTACCACCAAAGGCCCTTACCATATCATGGTCAAGTGAATCGGACGGGTGTCGACAGGCGTGCCGGATGGCCGCCGAAACAGGTCTTTCCAGGACAGCCCGAAAACAGGCCCGCTACGGCCCCTGGGAGGCCCGTACAGCATGGTAAGGTGGGTCGGGCACTCCTCTCCCCCATCTGGAAGGTAGGCCCCTCCAGAGCGCTCTAAACGCGCCCCAGGGGCATCGTAATTTTATGTCACTCTACCATGGTATTTTGGAACAATCGAGCGCCTCCACGGACTCATTTCACAGTGACGTTGACCCGTCATGTGGAATGCCAAAATCCCACATCAGGTCGGACCCGCGCTGGTGGCAGATCACGGCCGCACGGCCGGCGCCTCCAGCTTCATGCCGGCGGCGCGGCGCATCAAAAACAGCTCCAGCGCGACATACTCCGGCGCTTCCGGCGCGTAGGGCTCGGCGCGCATGCCGACCAGGCAGTTGCGTAGCCGGCGCTTGAGCGATCCCAGGCTCTGCCACTCCAGGCGATAGATCGGGTAGCCGGTGGGGTGGGCTTGCGGGATGGTGGCGCCGCCCAGCTTCCGGCCGGGGTTGTCGTCATGGCACTGGCTGCAGGCCAGGTTCAACTGCCCTTGCCGGCCCTTGAACAGCGCTTCACCGGCCTCGACGAACGGGCGCAAACGCTGATCGTCAGGCGGCGCGATCGGCTGGCCGCGCGACTGGTAGGCGACATAGGCCACGAGCGCCAACGCCGCCCGGTCGTCGGCGGCGACCGGCGCGGCCTGCTGGTGCTCGCTGCGGCATTGGCTGATGCGCTGCTCAAGGTCGAGCGGCCGGCCGAGCTTGGCGTCGAAGGCGGGATAGCGCGCCGCGACTCCAGCCATGGCAGTGGCGCCGGCGTGGCAGTCGGCGCACGCCTTGCCGGCCGCGCCGGTCCGCTGGGTCCACAGCTGGGCGCCTTCCTGGACCCAGAGCATGCCGGGATTGGCGGTATCGTCGTCCTGCATCGCCTGCAGCGACTTGCCCATGTCGTGGTAGCCCGAGCGCCGCCCATCGGGCGTCTGGGCCGGGGCGTCGGGCGCCGCAAGGCCGAGGCTCAGGCCCAACAACGCCAAGAGAGACACCCCAATCAGACGATCAGCGCGGAGAATGACAGGCATCGTTGCCGTCAGCGATCGTCGTGCCTGCCAACCACAGGCTCACGCTTCCACCGTGATCGACACGGTGCGCTCGAGGGAAAAGCCGTTGTCGCCAGTCCAGCGCAGCACGATCGGGCCGCTGTCGATGGCGCGCACCATGAAGGCGATCAGCGGATTGGCGGCGACGGCCGGCGACAGCGCGAGATCGAAGACCACGGCCCCGCCATAGGTGCAGGTGAAGCGCTGGATGATATCGCGCGGCACCAACGCGCCGGTGCTGCCCGGGCGGAAGCCGGTTTCCATGCGGTGTGAGACCAGCGTCTTGATCTCGAACGATTCGCCGCGCCGGGCCGTCGCGGGGACGTTGACGAGGGCAAGGCTCATCAGGTGGTCTCCTCGAGACAGGCGGCCAGGGTGACGATCACCTCGGCGCTGGCCATCCAGAAGTCGCCGGCGCTGGTCTCGGCGATGGCCACGACCTTCTGCGAATCGTTCAGCCGGATGCGGGTCGAGACCTTCGCCACGCCGATGCGCGGGTTGAACGACGCGCTGAACACGTGCGGCTGCGGGTTCTTCTCATTGAAGACATGGATGGCGCGCACGTGGTCGGCCGCGGTCATCGGGCTGTCGACCGAGACCGTGAGCGATACCGAGTTGCCGTTCTCCGACAGGGGCGGCAGGTCAAGCGTCACCTTGCCCTCGCGCAGCGGCGCTTCGCCGACCACCGCCTTGATCGCCTCCTGCAGCCGTTGCGGCGTGGCGCCGGCGACCGAGGGGCGCAGCGCGGTACCGCCGCCGGCCAGCGCCGCGGCAGCCGCGGTCAGTTGCACCAGGAACACCCGCCGTGTCTGGTGCTGGTCTCGATGAGCTTCCAAAAGCGTCACGCACTACTCCTTTAGTGTCGCCAGAAAGGCCACCACGTCCTCGACCTGCTGTGCCGACAGGATGGGTTTGCCGGCGTGCCCGGAAGCCACGCGGTGCAACCCGTCAACACGATAATATGACGGCATGATGGTCTGCGGACTGAGCCTTGAGGAGTCGACGATCCGCAGCCGCAGCTGCCCAGGCGACCAGCGGCTGCCGGCGCCCGCCAGGCCAGGTGCCAGGTTGCCCTGGAACCGCTCTTCCGCGACCGGACCGACGTGGCACAGCAGGCACAGCCCCACCTGTCGGTTGGCGACGATGGTGCGTCCGGCCGCCGGATCGCCCGGTTGCCCGGTCAGCGGCGCCAGAATCGCGTCGCCATCGACGCGATAGCCTGTCAACGGCTCGCTGGCCGCCGGCGCGCTGGCGGCAAGGCCCAGCAGCAGCGGCGCGACAACCATCGCGCCCGCGCCGGCGGGCGCGATGGTCCTGGTCGGGAATCGCCCGTGTGCGATCACCTTCGTTTTCCTGGCGCACGCCGCCGGCGGCTTGTTGCCGGCGTCGCGCTTACGCGCGCTTCAGGTCGTGGTGCATCAGCGGCAGCGACCGGATGCGCTTGCCAGTCGCCGCGAAGATGGCGTTGAGCACCGCCGGCGCCGCCACGGCGATGGTCGGTTCGCCGACCCCGCCCCAGAAACCGCCCGACGGCACCATCACCGACTCCACCACCGGCATTTCGTCCATGCGCAGCACGTTGTAGCTGTCGAAGTTGGTCTGCTCGATGACGCCGTCCTTGACGGTGCAATCACCGTAAAAGAGCGCGGACAGGCCGTACACAAACGAACCGGCGATCTGCCGTTCGATCTGCGCAGGATTGACTGCGTGGCCGGTATCGGTCGCCGCGACGATGCGATGCACTTTGATCCTATTGCCGTTGACGGAAACCTCGGCCGCGCCCGCCACGTAGCTGCCGAATGCCATCATCTGAGCTAGTCCGCGATGGACGCCCTTGGGTGCGGGCTTGCTCCAGCCGATCTTGTCGGCCACGGCATTGAGCACCGCAAGATGCTTCGGATGGTTCGCCATCAACTTGCGCCGGAACTCAAGTGGATCCTGACCGGCAGCCGCAGCGAG
>DATFGV010000315.1:0-11562 GCA_035249115.1 Vineibacter sp. | reverse complement strand
TCTTCCTTGCTGATTTTGCCATCGCCGTTGAGGTCGAGGCGTTTGAAGACAGCGGTCAGGAACGTGCGCAGCTCCGCGTCGACCAAGACACCGTCCTTGTTGGTATCGATCTCGCGGTACCGGTTCGTGACGATCTGCTTGCGCTGTTCGTAGTTCGGCTGGTTCGGCGGGTTGTCGGTCGGCTGGCCGGCGATCAGGATATATTCCTGTAGCGTGATCTTGCCGTCCTTGTCGGCGTCGAGTTCGGCCAGCTGCGCCAGGTTGAATTCGAGGAACTCAGCCAGATCAATGAAACCGTCGCCGTTGCGGTCCATGTCGCCGGAGTCGCGCCGTACCTCCTCGCGCCGACGCCTCTCATCTTCGATGCGCAGGCGGCGCTCCTCGGCCTGTTGCAGCACCATGCGCAGCTCGGCCTCGCTGATCCGGTTGTCGCGATCGATGTCGAATTCGTTGAAGTTGACGTTGACGAAAACCTGTACCTCGTCGCGCGTCAGCTTGCCGTCGCGGTTGGTGTCGATCTGGTTGAATTGCGCTTCATAAAAGCGGCGGCGCTGCTCGACCGGCGGCACATTGGGGCCGTCCTGCGTATAGGGCGGCTCGGCCAGCTTGGTGAACTCCTCCTTGTTGAGCGCACCGTCCTTGTTGGCGTCGAGCTGGTCGAACAGCTTCATGCGCACCGCCACGAACTCCTCACGGCTGACGAAGCCGTCCTTGTCGGCGTCCATCTCCGCAAACCACTCCGGCATGGCTGGCGTCGGCGCCGCCGGCCGGCCTTCGATTTGCGGCGGTCCCGAGGGCACGCCGGGCGGTGCCTGCGCAGCAGGCGGTGTCGCCGGCGGTGGTGTGGCCTGCGGTGGCGTCGCTTGCGGCGGCGTGGCCTGTGGCGGTGTCGCCGGCTGCGGCGCCGGAGTCGGACCGGGTCGCGGTGGCGCAGGCTGCTGCGCCAGGGCGCCAGTAGCCAAAACGGTCATGACTGTCGTGGTCAGAAGGAGGATGCGCAGCTTCGGCGTGTTCATTGATCTCTCCCGCGACCGCCGGGGGGGACGGCGGACTCGCCCTTGGTTCGCTGGCCCAGCGCGACACCAGGGCGCGCCGATATCGGCGCGCAGCCGGCACACTGTCAACCCAGTGCCGCCGAACTGCGGCCAAATCGCGGCGCGGCACGACGGCGCGCCGGCACCTCGCCGACTATTGAAACTGGCGTGGGGATACGCCAAGGTGCCAGCCAACGAACGGGTGTGAACAAGCCTGCAACTGTCTGGAGGATCACGGATTTCCGCATCGCGGCACGGTTAACCGCCAGCCGCTGCGGGCGCCCGATCAACGGGCGGGGTTCGTGCGTAGGGAGGAGGGTCTAACCCGTGTCCACCGCCACAGCCGCGGCTGTTTCGCGCGTGCCCGCGCGGCCGGAGGGCGTCGAGCCGCTGCTCAGCGTTCGCGGCATCTCGGTGCGCTTCGGCGGTATCGTCGCGCTCGACGGTGTCGCGTTCGACGTGTTTCCCGGACAGATCGCCGGCTTGATCGGCCCGAACGGCGCCGGCAAGACGACCCTGTTCAATTGCCTGAGCCGCCTTTACGTGCCCAGCGACGGCGACGTCCTGTTCGAGGGCAAATCGATTCTCAATTCGCCGCAGCACGACATCCCGGTGATCGGTATCGCCCGCACGTTTCAGAATGTGGCGCTGTTCGACAAGATGAGCGTGCTCGACAACGTCAAGGTCGGCTACCACAGCAAGGGGACCAGCGGCTTCTTCGCCAACGCGCTGCGCCTGGCGGCCGTGCGCGCCGAGGAAGACCGAATCACCCGGCGCGCGGTGGAGCTGGTGGAATTCATGGACCTGATGCCGTACGCCGGTTTGCCCGCCGGGCCGCTGCCGTTCCCGATCCGCAAGCGTGTCGAGCTGGCACGCGCCTTGGCGTCGAGCCCGAAGCTACTGTTGCTCGACGAACCGGCGGCCGGGCTCAACCACGACGAGGTCGAGGTCCTGAAGGGACAGATCCGGCGTGTGCGCGACACACAGCACGTCACGGTCCTTCTGGTCGAGCATCACATGAGCCTGGTGATGAGCGTGTCGGACAAGGTCGTGGCCATCGATTTCGGCCGCAAGATCGCCGACGGCTCGCCGGAGGAAGTCCAGCGCGATCCGGAAGTCATCCGCGCCTATCTCGGGACCTCGTCATAACATGGCCGCCTTTCTGGAAGTCAGCGGACTGAAGGCCTACTACGGCCAAACCCAGGCGCTGTACGACGTCGGGTTCGAGCTGGAGAAGGGCGGCATCACCACCCTGCTCGGCGCCAACGGCGCCGGCAAGACGACAACGCTCCGCGCCATCTGCAATATGGTGCGGACCGAAGGCAGCATCACCCTGGACGGCCAGGCGATCCTCGGCCGCGCCACCGAATCGATCGTGCGCCTGGGCGTGGCGCATGTGCCGGAAGGGCGCGGCACGTTCACAACCCTGACGGTCGACGAGAACCTGCGCATCGCCGCCTACACCCGCGGCCGCAGCGAGGAGGTCAAGCGCGACCTCGATATGGTGTTTGAGTACTTTCCTCGTCTGAAGGAGCGTGTCCAGCAGCAGGCCGGCACGCTTTCGGGCGGCGAGCAACAGATGCTGGCGGTGAGCCGGGCGCTGATGTTGCGGCCGCGGCTGATGCTGCTGGACGAGCCGTCGTTCGGCCTGGCGCCGCTGATCGTGCAGGAGATCTTCCGCATCCTACGGCGGATCAACGAGGAGTCGAAGGTCAGCATGCTGCTGGTCGAGCAGAACGCGTCGCTGGCGCTGGATCTGGCTGACCATGCCTACGTGCTTGAAACGGGCCGGGTCGTGATGGCCGGCCCGTCTTCGGTAGTCAAAAACGACGAGAACGTGCGCAAGTCCTACCTGGGCTACTAGCCCCGGGAGTCACTGAAAGGGCGTCCGCCATGGAACAGCTCATCCAGCAGATCGCGTCCGGACTGGCCAACGGCGCCATCTACGCCTGTGTCGCGCTGGCGTTGGTCATGATCTTCATCTCGACCGATCACATCAATTTCGCCCAGGGCGAAATGGCGATGTTCAGCACCTACATCTCCTGGCAGCTGATCCAGTTCGGCATGAACTACTGGCTCGCATTCTTTCTGGCGGTCGGCATCTCGTTCGTCGCGGGCCTGCTGATTGAACGCATCATCCTGCGGCCACTGCACACCGCGCCGGTGCTCAGTATCGTGGTGGTCTTCATTGGTCTGCTGGCGATTTGCAACGCCATTGCCGGTACGGTCTGGAGCTATCTGATCAAGGAGTATCCGACGCCGTTTCCCAAGGAGACGTTCGGCATGACCGGCCTGATCGGCGCCCACCAGCTGGGCGTCGTGGTGATCACCCTGATCGTGCTGGCGCTGCTGTATGTGTTCTTCCGCTACACGCCGCTGGGTTTGGCCATGCGGGCGGCGGCGCAAAACCCGGTGTCGGCCCGGCTGACCGGCGTGCGGGTCGACTGGATGCTGGCCCTGGGCTGGGGCCTGGCGGCGGCGATCGGCGCCATCGCCGGCATGATGGTGGCGCACATCGTCTACCTCGACCCGAACATGATGGGCGGCATCCTGCTCTACGCTTTCGCCGGCGCGCTGGTCGGCGGCATTTCCAATCCCGGCGGCGCCGTGCTTGGCGGCTTCATTGTCGGCGTGCTGGAAAACCTGGTGGCATTTCTCGGTAACGGAATCGAGAAGGCGACCGGGGTTTACATCATCGGCAACGGCGAGAAACTGACGGTGGCGCTGATCATCGTCATTACCGTCCTGACCCTGAAGCCCGCCGGCCTGTTCGGCCGCGTCGTCGTGAAGAGAGTGTAGCCCATGGCCACCGCCCATACCGCCGACGCGCCTGCCGTCCCGACCACCGCTGCTGGCGCGCCGGTCACACCCGCCCAGGATCGCCGCTGGGTGTGGATCGTGGTCGGCGTGGCCGCCGTCCTGCCGTTGCTGCGCTTCGTGGTGCCGGACATCGTCTCCGACTACCGGCTGTTCCTGATCAGCACCATGATGATCGCGGCCATCGCGGTGCTCGGGCTCAACCTGCTGACCGGATTCAACGGCCAGATCTCGCTGGGTCACGGCGCTTTCTACGCGGTCGGCGCGTATACGGCTGCCGTCCTGATGGACAAACTTGACGCGCCCTATTGGATCCTGCTGCCAATCGTCTTTGTCGTTTGCTTCGGTGTCGGCTTCCTGTTCGGCCTGCCGGCCCTGCGACTTGAAGGTCACTACCTGGCATTGGCGACCTTCGCGCTCGCGTTGGCGGTGCCGCAGATCCTGAAGTACAAGTGGCTCGAGGGGGTCACGGGTGGCGTTCAGGGCATCGTTCTGAACAAGCCAGAAGCCCCCTTCGGCCTGCCGCTGAGCGAAGACCAGTGGCTGTACTACTACACACTAATTGTCATGGTGCTGCTCTACTGGGGGGCCTGGAACATGCTGCGTGGCCGCAGCGGCCGGGCGATGATGGCGATCCGCGACTACCAGATGGCCGCCAGCACCATGGGCATCGACACGGCGCGCTACAAGTCGTTCACCTTCGGCATCAGCGCCGCCTATACCGGTATCGCCGGCGCGTTGTCGGCCAGCGCCATCGCTTTCGTGGCGCCTGACAGCTTCGGTTTTTTCCTGTCGATCTCGCTGTTGATCGGCCTCGTGGTCGGCGGCATCGCGTCGCTCACCGGCTCGGTGATCGGTGGCGTCTTCACGGTGCTGGTGCAGAATTCGGCGCAGGCCCTGTCGAACTTCGTCAAGAACGACCTCGGCCTGCCGTTCGACCTGTCGCCCTACGCGGTGTACGGCATCCTGCTGATCGTGCTGATGTATGTGATGCCCACCGGCATCGCCGGCGGCGTCATGATGGCGTGGCGCCGACTGCGGCGGTAGTCCGCGGCGGCAGGGGGAAGTTGTCCGGGGGAGGCGCAGCAACCATCCGTTGGTCGTGCTCCGCCGTGGAGCGCGCTAGTCCAGGGAGACGCTCCATGTCAGTCAAACGACGCGATTTTGTCGGCGGTGTAACTGCCGCGACCACGATGCTCGCCGGCGCCGGCGCATTCGCCCAGAAGGGCAAGTACAGCGACGGCGCAACCGACACCGAGATTAAGCTCGGCAACACAAATCCCTACAGCGGCCCGGCGTCGGCCTACGGCGTGATCGGCAAGGGCATCGACGCGTATTTCAAGATGGTCAACGACCAGGGCGGCATCAACGGCCGCAAGGTGAAGTTCATTTCCCTGGACGACGGTTACAGCCCGCCCAAGACGGTCGAGGTGGTGCGCCAACTGGTCGAGCAGGAGAAGGTTCTGGCGATGTTCCAGACGCTGGGCACGCCGGGCAACACCGCCATCCAGAAGTACATGAACCAGAAGAAGGTGCCGCAGCTGTTCGTGTCGACTGGCGCCTCGAAGTGGGGCAAGCCCAAGGAGTTCCCTTGGACCATGGGCTTCAACCCGGATTACCATACCGAGGCGGTGATCTACGCCAAACACATCCTGGCCAACGTGAAGGATGCCAAGATCGCCGTGCTCATGCAGAACGACGACTACGGCAAGGACTACTACGAGGGACTGCGGGACGGCCTGGGCAAGGACGGGGTCGGCAAGATCGTCCGCCACGTCACCTATGAAGTGACCGACCCGACGGTCGACTCGCAGGTCATCCAGCTGAAGGACTCGGGCGCCAACGTTTTCTTCAACATCACGACCCCGAAGTTCGCGGCGCAGGCGATCCGCAAGGCGGCCGAGATCGGCTGGAAGCCGGCGCACTACCTGAACAACGTTTCCGGCTCTGTGTCGACCGTGCTGAAGCCGGCCGGCTTCGACAACGCCCAGGGCATCATCACGGCCACCTACTTCATGGATCCTACCGATAAGCAGTGGGACAACCACGAGGACATGAAGGCGTGGCGTGAATGGATGGCCAAGTACAATCCCGGCGCCAACACCAGCGACGCCAGCATCGTCTATGCCTACATGGCGGCCTTCACGATGCATAAGACACTGGAGCAGTGTGCCAACGAACTGACCCGCGAGAACGTCATGAAGCAGGCGGCAAATCTCAAGAAGCTCAAGGTGCCGCTGCTGTTGCCGGGAATCACGATCAGCACCAGCCCGACGGACTACTATCCGATCCAGTCGGTCCGCCTGGCTCGTTTCAAGGGCGAAACCTGGGAGCTGTTCGGCGACGTGATGTCGGCCGAAAGCACATAGGCCCGTCGCCCCGAAGATCGGACGCGGCCGCCGGGGTGACCCGGCGGCCACTTTTCTCAGCGCCAGTCCGCGCCCGCGGTAACCGCAAGGCAACCGCCAATTCTTGCGGGCCTGAAAAATGGGACTTCCCGACCGCGCTGAATCGACGCATTCTCCCGCCGCAGCCGGGAAATCCGGCAGAACGAAAGGACTGGGCATGAGAACGACGAGACGGACTTTTGTCGGTGGCGCATCGGCGTCGGCCGTGGCGCTGGCAGGCGGCGTGGCCTACGCGCAAAAGGGCAAGTACGACGACGGCGCGACCGATACCGAGATCAAGATCGGCCACACCAATCCCTACAGCGGGCCGGCATCGTCCTACGGCGTGATCGGCAAGGGCATTGAGGCCTACTGGAAGATGGTCAACGACCAGGGCGGCATCAATGGACGCAAGGTCAAGTTCGTCACGCTGGACGACGGCTACAGCCCGCCCAAGACGGTCGAGATGATCCGCCAGCTGGTCGAGCAGGAAAAGGTGCTGTGCACCCACAACACGCTCGGCACGGCGACCAACACCGCGATCCACAAATACATGAACCAGAAGAAGGTGCCGCAGATCTACATCGCCACCGGCGCGTCGAAGTGGGGTAAGCCCAAGGAGTTCCCGTGGACCATGGGATTCCAGCCCGACTACCACACCGAGGCGGTGATCTACGCCAAGCACATCCTGGCCAACGTCAAGGACGCCAAGATCGCCGTGCTGATGCAGAACGACGATTATGGCAAGGATTACTACGAAGGCTTCCGCGAGGGTCTCGGCAAGGACGTCGGCAAGATCGTCAAGCACGTCACCTACGAGACGACGGATCCGACGGTCGACTCGCAAATCATCCAGCTCAAGGACTCCGGCGCCAACGTGTTCTTCAATATCACGATCCCGAAGTTCGCCGCCCAGGCTATCCGCAAGGCGGGTGACCTTGGCTGGAAGCCGGTGCATTACCTGAACAACGTCTCATCGTCGGTCGCCGCGACGCTGAAGCCGGCCGGCTACGACAACAGCCAGGGCATCATCACCGGGCTGTATCTGATGGATCCGACCGACAAGCAGTGGAACGACCATGCCGACATGAAGGCGTGGCGGGAGTGGATGGCAAAGTACTTGCCGGCCGCCAATACCGAGGATGGCAGCTACATCTTTGCCTATTCGGTGACATCGCTGATGCACGAGACGCTCAAGAAGTGCGGCAATGATCTGACACGCGCCAACCTGATCAAGCAGGCCGCGAACCACCAGAAGTTGCGTATCCCGCTGTTGCTACCGGGCATTACCGTCAGCACCAGCCCGACCGACTTCTATCCGTTGCAGGCGGTCCGCCTCGCGCGCTTCAAGGGCGAGACCTGGGAGTTGTTCGGCGACATCCTGTCGGCCGAGAGCACCTGAGTCCCGACAGCAGGTCGGAGTCGAGCGGCCGCCGGCGCGATCCGGCGGCCGTTTTGTTTGGCACGGATTTGACCCCCGACCGCCAGCCTGTGCCCGCATCGAGGTCAGAAAGCCCTTTCGAACCGCCCCAAATCGAAGCATCCTCCCGCCCTGACCGGGTTCAATCCCGGCGGAACGGGAGGACTGGGCATGAGAACGACGAGACGCATTTTTGTCGGCGGCGCATCGGCGTCGGCGGTGATGTTTGCAGGCGGCGTGGTGTACGCGCAGAAGGGCAAGTACGACGAAGGCGCCACCGACACCGAGATCAAGATCGGGCATACCAACCCGTACAGTGGGCCGGCGTCGTCCTATGGCATCATCGGCAAGGCGATCGAGTCGTACTGGAAAATGGTGAACGACCAGGGCGGCATCAATGGCCGCAAAGTTAGGTTCGTTACCCTGGACGACGGCTACAGCCCGCCGAAGACAGTCGAGATGGTGCGGCAGCTGGTTGAGCAGGAGAAGGTGCTGGCGTTGTTCAATACGCTAGGCACGCCAACCAACACCGCGATCCACAAGTACATGAACCAAAAGAAGGTGCCGCATCTGTTCGTGGCCACCGGCGCCTCGAAGTGGGGCAAGCCTAAGGAATACCCGTGGACCATGGGCTTCCAGCCCGACTACCACACCGAGGCGGTGATCTACGCCAAGCACATCATGGCCAACGTGAAAGATCCAAAGATCGCCGTGCTGATGCAGAACGACGACTACGGCAAGGACTACTGGGAGGGCTTCAAGGACGGCCTCGGCAAGGAAATCGGCAAGGTGGTCAAGCACGTGACCTACGAGGTCACCGACCCGACAGTCGACTCGCAGACCATCCAGCTGAAGGACTCCGGCGCCAACGTGTTCTTCAACATCTCCATCCCGAAATTCGCGGCGCAGTCGATGCGCAAGGCGGCCGAGATCGGCTGGAAGCCGGTGCAGTACCTCAACAACGTGTCGGCCCAGGTGTCGACCACCATGAAGCCGGCCGGCTTCGAGAACGTGCAGGGCGTCATCACCGCGGCGTGGCTCAAGGATCCGACCGACAAGCAGTGGGATGCCGACGCCGAGATGAAGATGTGGCGAGAGTGGATGGCGAAGTACAATGCCGCCGGCAATACCCAGGACGTGAACTACGTCTACGCCTTCGCGGCCTCGTTCACCATGCACGAGACACTGAAGAAGTGCGGCAATGACCTGACGCGCGAGAATCTGATGAAACAGGCGGCCAATCACCAGAAGCTGCGCGTGCCACTGCTGCTGCCCGGCATCACCCTGAGCACCAGCCCGACCGACTTCTACCCGGTGCAGGCGGTGCGCCTGCAGCGCTTCAAGGGCGAGACCTGGGAACTGTTCGGCGAAATCCTGTCGGCCGAAAGCACCTGAGTCCGGACCTCAGGCAGGAGTAGAGCGGCCGCCGGTGCAAGCCGGCGGCCGTTCTGTTTGCGCCCTGGCAGGGCTTCAACAGAGCGGACACGTTGTTTCGCTCCTCGCCCCGAGGAGGTGCACAAGCAGGGGCGTCCGATTGCGGAACGCAAGACGTCGGGCGCAGTATCGGCTGCGCAGTCGCTTCCACAGGAGGGCTTTCGCATGACCATCTATATCTCCCAGGGGCGGTACACCGCCGCCGCGATCAAAGGCATGTCGACGCACCCCGAAGATCGTTCGGAAGCGGTCTCCGAGTTGTTCACGGCGGCCGGCTGCAAGCTCATCGGCTGGTACATGACGCTCGGTAAGTACGACTGGCTCATCATCGCGGAGGCGCCAGACGAAACGACGATGATCTCAGCCGTGCTCGCGGCCGCGGGCGGCGGCAGCCTCACCGACACCACCACCACGGTCGCCATGACGTCGCGCGAGAGCGTTGAGTGTTTTCGCCGCGCCGGCACGCTTGCCCAGAAGTTCAGGTCGGCGGGCCAGGCTGACTACTACGGCGTCGGCGTCGCGAACCGGCGGGAGGCGGCAGAGCCCTGATCTACCGCGTTCGGTGCCATCGATTGGCCGGTGGCTCGACCGGATCGAGCGGCCGCCGGCGCAAGCCGGCGGCCGTTTTTCATGCGACTACTGCGCCGGCGCTGGCGAACGCTTGCGGCCACCCTGTGTGAAGCGGAACTCGCCGAACGCCAGCTTGCCGTCTTTGTTGGCGTCCAGGCGATCAAAGCGCGTGTCGTCGGCCGCCATCCACTCGACCCGGCTGACGGCGCCATCTTTGTCTGTGTCCAGGCGCTGGAACATGCCGCCGCGGCGGCCCTGGCGAGGTCCCTGTTGCGTGGCGGGGGGCGCCGGCGGAGTTGCCCCGGTTTGGGCGTTGACGTCGCCGGATTGGCCCTTCGGGCCCTGTCCGCGGCCCCGGCGGCCGATGGTCAGTTCATCGGTCGTCAGCTTGCCGTCCTTGTTGGCGTCAAGGCGCTCGAACAGCGCCAGCCGGGCGGCCTTGGACTCGTCCTTGTCGACAAAGCCGTCCTTGTTGGTGTCCAGCCGGTCGAAGACGGCGCGGCGCTGGGTTTCGCGGTCGGGCCGGCCGGTTCCCTTGGCTGTGTCTTGAGCGACGGCGGGAATGGCGATCAATGTCACGCTGGTCAGGAAGATGGCGGCCAGCGGGCGGATGCGGTTCATCGAACAAGTCTCCTGGAGCGGGCCGGCGAGCGGCGCGGGTTGATGGGCGTACGCGGACTGGCGGCACGGTATCCCCACGGGCCTGCACATTTTGTTGGCGTGCCGATATGGTGGCCTTCTGACCTCGACCAGTTGACGCCGCGAATCGGGCGATATTACGGCGTACTTTTACAACCTATAGGAGTGCCACATGGCGGACTTTGACTACGACCTGTTCGTCATCGGGGCCGGCTCGGGCGGCGTGCGCGCCAGCCGGATCGCTGCCGGTCACGGCGCGCGGGTCGGGATTTGCGAGGACGACCTGGTGGGTGGCACCTGCGTCATCCGCGGCTGCGTGCCCAAGAAACTGTTGGTCTATGGCTCGCATGTCTCGGAGGAGGTCGAGGACGCCGCCGCATACGGCTGGACCATCGCGCCGCCGACCTTCATCTGGAGCACGTTGCGCGACAACGTACAGACGGAGGTCATGCGGCTCAACGGTGTCTACAAGGACCTGCTGAAGAATGCCGGCGTCGAGTTAGTGGTCGGCCGCGGCCGGTTGATGGACGCGCACACGGTGGCGGTCGGTGAGCGCATCGTGACCGCTGGCACGATCCTGATCGCGACCGGGGCGCGGCCGTGGCGGCCGGAGATCCCCGGCGCCGAGCTGGCGATCGTGTCCGACGACGCTTTCCACCTGCCGGCACTGCCCAAGCGGGTGGTGGTGGTCGGCGGCGGCTACATCGCCGTCGAGTTCGCCGGCATCTTCCACGGCCTGGGGGCCGATGTGACCGTCGTGCTGCGTCGCGAGCGCGTGCTGCGCGGTTTCGACGAGGAGTGCCGGCAGGCGGTGCAGGACGGCATGGCGGCCAAGGGCGTCGCCTTTCGCGGTGGCGCGCAGATCACGCGCCTGGAGCGGCGGGGCGCGGCGATCGTCGCGACATTGGACGATGGTGCCACTCTGGAAGCCGACTGCGTCATGTACGCCACCGGCCGTCACCCCAATACCGCCGGCCTGGGGCTGGACAAGGTCGGCGTACATCTAGACAAGGCGAGCGCCATCGCGGTCGACGAGTGGTCGCGCAGCACCGCGCCCAGCATCTACGCCATCGGCGACGTGACCAACCGCCTGAACCTGACGCCGGTGGCGATCATGGAGGGCCACTGCTTCGCCGATACGCTGTTCGGCAAGAAGCCGCGCAAGCCCGACCACCGCGACGTGCCATCGGCGGTGTTCTGCCAGCCGCAGCTCTCGACCGTTGGCCTCAGCGAGGAGGAGGCGCGCCGCATCTACGGCCAG